>JAYVLW010000280.1:0-5866 GCA_043759315.1 Myxococcales bacterium | reverse complement strand
GGATCGATCGACGACAGGATCGTCGCGGTCATCTCGTGGACCGACGGATCGTCGGGGGCGAGGTGCGTCGCGACCGCGAGCTCCTGCTGGGCACTGTGCGGATCGTTGAGCTGGCTCACGAACACGTCCGCGAGACGAAGCCTGAGCTGCACCGCGCGCGCGGGCTCGGGGGTGATCACGGCGCGCGCGCGCACGAGGCGTACGAGCTCGGGCCAGCGATGTTCGTCGGCGTAACGATCCGCGAGCGAGTCCGCGGCTTCGCTCGAGCCCGGATCGTGCTCGAGCGCGAGCTCGTACAGCGACGTGGCGGCGCGCGGATCGAGCACGCGCAGCAGGCGCGCACCGGCGAGCGCCGCGAGCGCCGCCTGGTCATCGTCCCCATCGCCGCTCGCGAGCTGCGCGAGCTGGGTCAGGTGCCCAGCTGCCTCGCGGGCGTCGCCCTGCGCGAGCGAGATCGATGCAAGCGCCGCGTGTGCGGGTGGGAAGTGCGGCCAGCGCCCGAGCGCCTGGCGCGACAGCTCCAGTCCGTCGAAGAACCACGCCGGTCTCGCGCTCGCGAGCGCGAGGATCCGCTCGAGCAGCAGCGGTTGCTCCGGGCCGCCGGCGGCGAGCAGAGCGCGATAGCCGCGCATCGCTTCCTCGGTCTGCCCCTCGCGGAGGTGCTGATCTGCGGAGTGCATCAGATCGTGCGCCGCCGCGAGCTGGTGGGTCTGCGGCCGCACCCCGAGCTCTCCGGTGCGCGTACCCGCGGGACCGTAGGCAGCCTCGATCGCCGAGCGTCCGATCCGGATGCCGATGAGCTCGATATCGTTGACCGCCGGCAACCGCCAGCCCGCGGGAGGTAACAGATGCCACAGCACCGCGCCGACGAGATCGATCTCGACATCGCACAACCCGCGCGCGTGCGGCCGCTCGACGACGTTGGGCGCATCGGTCGCCGCGAGCAGCGCCACCAGCACGCGATCCGCGATCACCGGCGCCGGAGTCGGGAGATGACCGTGCACCCGCACGGTGCTCGCGAGCGCGCGCAGGTGCGTCCCCGCGCTGACGAAGTGGATGCGGAACGACAGGTCCGCGGCCGCCAGCCCATCGGCAGCGCGTGCACGCATCGAGACGAAACCGTCGTGCAGCCGAGCGGAGAGCTGCGAGACGCCGAGGCTCGCCAGGTGCCGGCGCACCGCCTCGACCCGCGCCTCGAGCTGCTGCGACGTCATGCGGAGCAGGATCGAGCGCATCCGCGTGCGCCGACGCTGATACTTCTCGGCCACGGCGTTGCCCGGATCCGTGCCCAGGTCGTTGACCTCGAGCTCGAGCCGATCGACGAGCAGCGGGCCGACGCTCAGGTCCGAAAGCGCGAGGCGGCCGAGGCCCCCAAGCGCTTCGAAGCTGAACGGCAGTCGCCGTGGGCCGGAGCGGTCCCCCTCGAGCACGACCCCGAAATTACTCTAGATCCGGCGCGCGAGCGAGGTGCTCAGCGGAAGCTCATGCAGGGCTGATAGACCTGCGGGAGGGGCTTGCCGGCGTCGTCGGTCTCGTGGACGAGATCCGCGACCGGCTTGATCTTGCCATCCTTCTTGAGCGCCTCGCAGCGCGTCTTCAGCCAGCCCTCGACGGCCATGCGGCCGCGGATCGAGCGGAGGCGCGCGATCTCCTGGTCGGCGATCTTGTCGAAGTCCTCGACCTTGGGCGCCTGCTTGTCGATCAGCTGGAGCAGCACGAAGCCCTCCGGGGTCTCGTAGACCTTCTTGCCGAGCATGCCCGGCTGGAGCTCGTCGAACAGCGCGGTCGACGCGTCGGTGACGGTCTCGAGCCCGGGCATGTCCTTCTGGCGCTGGACCTTGGTCTCGGCGACCACCTTCGGCTTCTTGATCTCGCCGAACGCCGGGAGCACGTCGGTGGATGCCTTGAGCTCGACCGGGGCGGGGGCGGGCGGAGGCGAGGTCGGCGCGCCGGCGCCGCTACCGGTTCCGGTGGCCGGGGCGGCGCTGCCGGTGGCCGGGGCGGCGCTGCCCGCGGCTGGAGTCGGCGCGGCGCTCCCAGTTCCGGCGGCGGGAGGCGCGGCACCCGCGGTGCCGGCGGGCGCCTTGTCGTCGCTCGCCTGCCACGACGCGAGGTGATCCTTCTCCGGCTGATCGAGCGAGCCGTGCTGCTGCTGCTGCATCTGCTGCTCGATCAGCTCCTGCATCTGGCGCTGCTGCTCGCGCTGGTTGACCCCGCGCTCGAACAGATCGGACAGGTTCTTCGCGGTGCCGGCGTGTGCGGCGGAGAACGCGTCGAGCGCCGCACGCTTCGCGGCTTCCTTGCTCCACACGTCGCGCGCCATCTCGGCGGCGATCTCGCCCTTGACCTGATCGAACGTCAGGTCGCCCTCGCGCTTGTCCTCCGCCATCACGAGGTAGACGGCGTTCTCGCCGACGACGACCGCGGTCATCTCGCCGGGCTTGAGCGCCTTGACCGCATCGTTGACCGCCTTGTCGCCGAGACCGGCGTTGTCGAGCTGCTTCCAGCCGACGTCGCCGCCGTTCCACTTCGTCGCGTCGTCGGTCGACAGCGCCTTCGCAGCGTCGGCGAACTTCTGCTTGTTCGCGGCGATCGCGGTGCGTGCTGTCTCGAGCTTGGCCTTCGCCTCGGCGGTCGTCGGCTTCTTGGGCTCGGCCTTCTCGGCCGGCTTCTTCGGATCGGCGGGCTTCGGATCGGCGGGCTTCACGTCGGCGGGCTTCACATCGGCGGGCTTCGCATCGGCGGGCTTCGCATCGGCGGGCTTCGGATCGGCGGGCTTCGTGGGATCCGCGGGCTTCGCCGGATCGGCAGGCTTCTCGGCGGGCTTCGGCTCCGCGGGATCGGTATCGATCTTGATCTGGCGCAGCTTGAGCGCCGGCTTCGTACCTTTGTAGGTGCGCTCCTCGTCCGTATACTTCTTCTTCACGTCGGCCTCGTGGCCACCGAGGAAGCGCGTGACATCGGCGTCGGCGAGGCGCATGGCATCGCGATACGCGGACGGATCGAAGGTGACGGTGTCGTAGCTGACGGTGTTGCTCGCGAACAGATAGTCGCTGAGCGCTTCGTCACGCGAGACGCGAACGGATTCCTGGAGCAGCTCGGAGTAGAGCGCCGCCTGCATCGCCCGCGCTTGTTCGTCGTAGTAGCTGCCGATCGACACGTTGAGGCTGTTCACCCAGCCCTTGAACTTCCCGAAGTTGAAGAAGTGATCTCCGTCGACCACATCGAAGAAGCTGTGCTCCGACACGAACTGCGGACCACCCATCGGCTCGACCTGGTAGTCGGGGATCCGGAAGCCCGCATAGAAGAAGTAGCCCTTCTTCATCTCGGCCTCGACCGCGTCCTTGGTGACGCGGATGCCGGCGGCGGACGCGCCGTCCGCGAGCAGCTCGCGTCGGATCATCATCTCCAGCGCGGCATAGACCTTCTGCCGACCGCTGTACTTATTGGCCGCGTAGGCCACGTGGTACGCGCTCTGATTGAGCTTCGCGCTGCCGACCGTCATCACGGCGCCGCCTGGGCTACAGCCGCCTCCCTGGCCTGAACCTGCGTTCGGCGCGAAGTTGATGACGAAAATGATGATCAGGAGTCCGAAGATCAAGTAGATGGCGACGGACGCGCCTGATTTGCGCAGTTGTTCGAGCATGGGGCCGCCTGGTTTCTAGACGAAGTCGCGCACCCTAACAACCACGGGATCTTGGTACAAGCACTGCGGCCCTCTGCCGCGGTCTCCGAGGCCGATTCAGCCCCGCCCAAGATTGTGTTGCACCTGGCGAGAGTTCAGTGATAACTCCGCTCGGCTCAACGAGACCTCCTGGTGTTGGTGGGTGGTCGACCGGGCTTTTGCCCCTCAGGAATCATCATGCTTTTCGATTGGGTCTACGGAATGTTTTCCAACGACCTGGCCATCGACCTCGGCACCGCAACGACCCTGACCTTCGTGAAAGGTCGCGGCATCGTGGCGAATGAACCGAGCGTGGTCGCCGTTCAGGCCTCGAACGGGAACGGACCCAAGAAGGTCCTGGCTGTGGGCAAGGAAGCCAAGGAGATGCTCGGCCGCACGCCGGGCAACATCGTCGCCATTCGTCCGATGAAGGACGGGGTGATCGCCGACTTCGAGGTCACGGAGGCGATGCTTCGTTACTTCATCCAGAAGGCCCACCAGCGGCGCACGCTCGTGCGCCCGCGGGTGATCGTCAGCGTTCCGTCGGGGATCACCGAGGTCGAGAAGCGCGCGGTGCGCGACTCGGCGCTCGCCGCCGCGGCTCGCGAGGTCTACTTGATCGAGGAGCCGATGGCCGCCGCGATCGGTGGTGGCCTGCCGATCACCGAGCCCACGGGCAACATGATCGTCGACATCGGCGGCGGCACCACGGAGGTCGCGGTGATCGCGCTCGCGGGCGTCGTGCTCTCGAAGTCGATCCGCGTCGCCGGCGACAAGATGGACGAGGCGATCGTCCAGTACATCAAGCGCAAGTACAACCTCCTGATCGGGGAGCGCACCGCCGAGATCATCAAGAAGGAGATCGGCTCGGCGTATCCGCTCGAAGAGCCGATGACCGTCGAGGTCAAGGGCCGCGACCTGGTCGCCGGCGTGCCGAAGACCCTGATGGTCAACTCCGACGAGATCCGCGAGGCGCTCAGCGAGCCCGTGAACGCGATCGTCGACGCGGTCCGCTCCGTGCTCGAGCGCACCCCGCCCGAGCTGAGCGCCGATATCGTCGACCGCGGCATCGTGCTCTCCGGCGGCGGTGCGCAGCTCAAGAACCTCGACGTGCTCCTCCGCGAGGAGACCGGTCTCCCGGTCATGGTCTGCGAGAACCCGCAGCTCGCGGTCGTCCTCGGCACCGGCAAGGTGCTCGACGAGCTGGGGTTGCTTCGCGAGATCGCACTGCGGTAGCACCGTGACGATCCGTCGTCGCATGCTCGACTGGGCGGCTGCGGGCATGTTGATCGTGCTCCCAGCCCTGGTGCTCCGCGCCAGCCTCTCGCGCGGCACGCCTTCGGCGATCGATGAAGCCTTGCTCCGCATCACGGCGCCCCTCCAGGCCGGTGTGTCGTGGGTCGTCGAGGGGTTCGGTGGCCTGTGGTCGCGCTACGTGGCGCTCGTCGACGTGGAGTCCGAGAACCGCGAGCTGCGCGAGGAGAACGAGCACCTGCGCAAGGAGCTGGCCACGATGACGCGCCGGGCGTTCGACGTCGAGGCTCTCGAGGATCTCGCCATCGTCAAGAAGCGCACGCCGGCGGACACGATCGGTGCACGCGTGATCGGCGCGCCGCTGTCGCCGCAGTTCCGGGTGCTGCGGCTACGGATCGACCGCGGCGATCGTGACGTGCAGCCAGGCATGCCCGTGATCGTCGGCACGGGGCCGGTCGGACGCATCGACAAGGTCTACGGCGATTACGCCGACGTGATGCTGATCAGCGATCCGAGCTCGAAGATCGAAGTCGTGATCCCGCGGACGGGTGGGCGAGGTCTGTTGATCGGCGTCGGAAAGCCGGATTCGTACGCGTGCAAGATCGAGTGGCTCGAGCGGAACCTGAAGCCGGAGGGCAAGGTCGAGCTCGGCGACGAGATCGTGACCTCCGGCCTCGGTGCGAGCTTCCCGCCCGGCCTGGTCGTCGGCAAGGTCAGCAAGATCAACGGCGACGACGGCATGTTCCAGTCGCTCGAGGTCAACCCGACCGTCGACGTGTCGCGCGTGCGCGCCGTCATGGTGTTGCTCGCGCCGCCCCCGCCGCCGGATCCGGATGCGAAGGCGAAGAAGCGCAGCGAGCCGGCGTTCGGCGGGAGGGCGCTGTGAGCTTCGGAAGCCCGCTCATCACCTGGATCGCGATCCTCGTGGTCGTGTTCGCGCTGTCGCTG
>JAYVLW010000279.1:0-8011 GCA_043759315.1 Myxococcales bacterium | reverse complement strand
GATGCAAGTCGTCGGCCTCGCCGACCCAAGAATCCCCGAGGGCCACGCCTTGCTGGTACGCATCGTCTCGATGCTCACGAAGATGATCGGATGAAGTCGCCGCCTACCCCTACGCCTACGCTTACGCCTACGCCAGATCGACCCAACTGAGCTCTGGGGTTAGATCCCGAACACCTGGAACGATCCCCGCTGACCCGACGATCCGATCACGATGATCTGATCGATGTTGCGGCGGAGACCGTCGAGCTGGACTTCGACGATCGGCGTCCCGGCGTCCAGACGCTTGTCGACCTCGGCGACCTGCCAGCGGCCATCCCCGAATCGGATGAGAACGCGGTCGATCGCGGACACGCCCTCGGTGGCCTGGAACCGCAGCTGCGTGAACCGGCCCCGTTCGACGCCGACCGGGATGACATCGCGACCGCGCTGCAGGTGGGTAGCTCCGGACAGTGCGACCCACGCCGGGCGGTACGTGCGCTGGCCTGCGGCCTGATCGCGATCGATGCGGAGCTCCTGGCGCTCGCGCCAGCCTTCGTGCGCGCGCACCTGAGCCGGGTGCGCCAGCGCGAGTGACGAAGTCCCGAGGACGAGGGTGGTGACGAGGGTGATCAGCTGCTTCATGGGGTCCTCCAACGACGAAAGCGGCGCACCACCGTCGGTGCGCCGCGCGAGTCAGTTCAGAGTGCGTAGACGTCGAACGAGCCGTTGATGACGTTCGGGATCGGGGTGTTCGTGTTGTTGGTGAAGACGTAGACCTTGGCGATCTGGCCGTCACCGCGCTGGTCGAGGCGGAGGTCGATCGCCTCGCCGGGGCTGAACATCCGGTTGATGTTGTCGATGGTCTGGATGTGTCCGTTCCTGAAGTTGACGATCACCTTGGCGAGAGGCATCGCACCGCCGTGGTCCTGCAACCGGAGCTTGGTGAACGTGCCGGCCGTCGCGGCAACGGGGATCTCGCGGAAGCCCATGGTGTTCGCGAACGTCAGCTCGCTCGAGAGCATGATCGGCGCCTGCTCCTGGATGACGGGAAGGTTGTTGTAGCCGCCCCAGCCGCCGGGCGAGTAGACCGGGGGCTGAACCACCGGCGGGCGCGGGAGCTCGACGTTGCGCGAGGTGAGCGCAGAGACCTGGTACAGCGAGCCGCGGCCGCTCGTGGAACCCATCACGATCATCGAATCGATGCCGCCGTGGTTACGCTCGAGCTCGAGCTGGAAGCCTTCACTCGGAATCCAGTCGTTGATGCCGATGGTCTGCATCGTCCCGTCGGCGAACCGGAGCTTGACCTTGCGGATGTACGTGTAGCCGCTCTGCGCCGTGAGGCGAATCGCCTTGAAGTTGTTGTCATCGAACCGCACGACGTCGCGGCCATCGAAGAAGCCCAGCGACGCGACGGAGATCCACACCTGGCGGTTCGCCGGCATCGCGTACGGCGCCGGCGCCGGCTCGCTGCGGTGGTCACGAACCGAGGGGCCGAACGACGTGCCCCACGACAGCCGCGCGTCGGCCGAGAACGAAACGCTCGGCGACGCCATCGCTGCGGAAGAGGAACCAAGGAACATGGTGACGAGGGCGGCCTTGAGCTTCGACATAACGGTTCTCCTAGTGATGAAGCCAACCGGCTTCGGTTCGGAGTACGTGCAGAGCGTGGGCCAACAGGTAACTTACTGAAATGGTGTGTGAATCCTCTTAAGTTGGCTGCGAGCCCCGCATGAGCCTGCGGAATTCGCAGGGCGTTGGTCTGCAAGCGCCTGAGACCTTGGGGAGCCAAGACTTGTCCCGACCTTTCCATGACTTACGTTGCGCCGTCCGCGGGGCGGTGGAGCTCGCCCCGCTTGATACCTTTGCCCGCATGGCCGAAGCCGTTCGCTACGAGACCCGCGGAGCGATCGGGCTCATCACGCTCGCTCGCCCCGACAACCGCAACAGCATGACACCGGAGCTCCTCGACGCGTTCGCGGCGGCGAGCGCGCGCGCGAAGGCCGATGCGACCATTCGCGTGCTCGTGGTCACCGGTAGCGGCGCGTGCTTCTCGAGCGGCGCGGACTTCAAGTCCACGCTCCAGCGCCAGGACGATGATCGCGCGCCGCACGAGAAGTCGTTCGCGATGTACGAACCATTCCTCTCGCTGCTCGACCTCCGGGTACCGGTGATCGGCGCGCTCAACGGTCACACCGTGGGCGGCGGCTTCGGGCTGGCGCTGGTCTGCGATCTCCGGATCGGCGTGCTCGATGCCAAGTACGGCGCAAACTTCGTCAAGCTCGGGCTCGCGCCCGGCATGGCAATCAGCTACATGCTGCCGCGGCTGATCGGCATCGCGCACGCCTCCGATCTGCTGCTCACCGGCCGCCTCGTCGATGGCGTGGAGGCGGAGCGCCTCGGCATCCTCAATCGCGCGGTCCCGGCCGAGGACGTGATGACCGTCGCGATGGAGCTCGCGCAGACCATCGCCGCGAACGCGCCGTTCGCGGTGCAGGAGACGAAGCTCGCGATCCGTCGCGGCCTCGGGCTCGAGATCGTCGACGGCGCGCGCGCCGAGTCGCACGTGCAGGCTGCGTCGGTCGCGATGGACGATGCGCGCGAGGGAATCGCCGCGTTCATGGCGAAGCGCCCGCCGGTGTTCACGGGGAGGTAGCAGGTTGCCGAGGACCAGCGGTTCGCGGTCGAGCAGCCGCGTGCCCGTGCCTCAAGGCTTCTTGCGGAACAGCACGGCGAGCCCGCTCTTCTTCGGTGGTGTGGCCCCTTGCCCGAGCTCCGCGATCGCCTGCTGGGCCTCGGCATGGCCGGGCTCGCGCTCCTGGATGCTCGAGAACTGCTGCAGCGCCTCCCTGGGGCGGCCGAGCATGCGCTCGAGCCAGCCCAGATAGAGACGGAGACTCGAGGACTCGACCGACTTCTGGATCGCGTGACCGAGGAGCTTCCGGACCTTGTCGGCGCTCTTCACGCGCTCGTCCTTCGTGGCCACGAGGAACTGCGCCCACGCGAGCGCCGCGCCGTAGCCAAAATCTCTCGGGTTGAGGATGGTCGCCTTCGTGAACCACTCGATCGCGCGCTCCACGTCGTCACCGGAGAGCGCAGCCTGGCCCTCACGACATGCCCGCGCGGCCGCCTCGGTGGGGTCCTCCGCGTGCACGGTCTCGGGCGCAGGGCTCGCGCTCGGGATGGTGAGCTGGGGGCGCGTCGTCGAGACGGGCTCGGCGCGCGTGCTCGCCGGCGGGGGCACACGAGTGACGGACGACGGCACTGTGCTGGCGTTGGCAGGCGGGACCGTGGGCGCGCGCGACCCGGGGACCGTACCGGGCACGGTGGTCGCCGAGCTCACCCGCGGTTCGCCAGTCGACGTGCGCGCGACGCCGACCTCGTCGGAGTAGATCATCCGCGGAGGTGTGACGGTCTGGGCGGCCGGCGAACCCGTATGCGACGGCGTGCGCGAGGCAGCGGGCGGTCGGTTGGACGGGGGAACACTCGACGACGCCAGGCGCGGTGGCGGAGTCGGAGGGCCGACGAAGCCGGCCGACGCGGACGGGGGCAGCGTCGAGCGCAGCGCGAGCTCGTAGTCATCGTCGGCACCGGGGAGCGCGATCGGTGTGGTCACGGCGCGCCACGGGACGGGCGGCGTCGTCGGCGCACGCTTCATCGCCGGTGCAGGCGTCGACGTGGAAGCGGCGGGCGGTGTCGTCGGGGCGCGCGGCTTCGCCGGTGCGGTCGTCGTTCGCGCGGAGCGCGGCGGACTGCTCGCGGCGCACTCGCGACAGCTCACGAGCGCGTAGATCATGGCCTGCACCGTGCGCGGAGCGAGCTCGCGGTGGTTCGCTGCGATCTCGGCGAGTGTCGTCGCGACGCGGAGGGAGTCCAGGACGATCCGGTCGGCAACATCGAACCCGAACCGTTCGGCCAGGTCGTTCGCGCTCGATGCCAGCGCGAAGTGGGAGCCAAAGCCGAGCAGCTCGGTGACGAGTCGGTGCTCGGTGAGGTTGGTCCGCGCGCCATGGTAGATGACCTCCCGGACGTCGATCGCCGCGTCGCTCGTGACGGGAAGCGTCAGGACATCGTCGACAACGAACGAGCCCTGCTCGATCGAGAAGGTTCGCGCCGCGCGCTGAACGAGCAGGCGACGCCGCAATCGCAGGACCTGGGCGACGTCGAGCCGACACGTCGTCGCGATCGTGTGAACCTCGTCCTGGTCAGGGGTCGCCGCGATCCGTTCGGCCAGCGAAGCGGTCTGCGACGACGTGACGAGCCCTTCGGTCAACGCGATCCGCGTCGCGGAGTCCGCTGGTTGCGGTGACCGGGCACCGACGATGGCACCGTGATCGAACGCGATCCCGTAGTCGCGCCCATCTGCCGCCCGTACCGTGAGCTGACCCGTGACCTCACGCACCCCGAACTGTCCGAGGGTCAGGCCCCACGGCCGATCACTGACCTGGCCGCGAACGAGCTCCGTCACGTCGCGACGAGGGTAGCGCCCGACCAGCGCGATGTGAAGTGGGTCGATTTCGGTCCGGATTGAGCGCGAAGCGAGGCCTCGACGTCACGGGGCGGTAGACGGGAGCACCGGGATCGCGGACGGCGGTACGGAGCCCGACGGTGCGCAGGCTCCGAGATCGGTGCGCGTTGGACCGCGCGCCGCGAACGCGATCGGTCCCCACGGAGAGTCGATGGTCAGCACGAACCAGCCGAGCTCCGCGTCCGCAAGCTCGACGTCGCGATCACCGACGATGTAGCCGATCGCATCGCCCTTCACGCGCGAATAGAGGCAGGTGCCGCTCGCGACCTTCGTGTTCGGCACGATCGGCACCGGCTGGCTCTCTGGATCGGTGCGCGGCCGATGTACCTGACCCGGCGGCAACTGCTTCGAGACAAAGCCGTGCACCGAGACATCACCGTCGTCGTAACCGACCTCGGTCCAGCCGTCCGCGAGCTCGGTCAGGTTGTCGAGGAAGTACCCGTTCGCCATCACCGCGAGCTCGTCGGCGGCCCACTTGGGCGTGCTCCGGATCACGGCGCCCGGGGTGACCATCAGCGTGCGATGCCCCGACGGAAAGCGTCCATGCTCCTGGTGCGGCGGTCCGGACTCGCCCAGCACGGCATCCGGCACCCAGCCTTCGATCTCGAGCGCACCGAAGTAGCGGATGTTGGTCCACGCGTCCTTGTGGCCGATCCGCTTCACGCGCGCGCCCGCTTTGATCGTGGCGTGGGCCTCGCCAAACGCCCCGGCGCCACGCGCGTTGACCCGCTGCGTCTTGCGCATCACGGAGTACAACCGATTGCGATCGGTCCACAGCGAGAACCGCGCGTGCTCGAGCAGCAGCGCAACGCGCACGCGACTGCCGTGCTCGTCGACGATCGCGACCTCGATCGGCTTGCCACCCCCGGGGTTCTCGATCACCGCACCATCGAGCTCGAGCTGCGCGAGCCCCGGTGCGAGCCAGGAGACGTCGGCGCCTGGCACCGGCGTCAACACCGCGATCGGATCCACGGGGGCGCGCTCGACCACCGCGGGGAGGCTCCGGTCCGATGACGGTCGCGCGACGGTCGGCGTCACGGGTACGGGAGCACCTCCGCACCCGATGATCATCAGCACCAGGACGCGCACCGGCACGAGGGATCGGCCCACCTGCCGACGGTAACCCAACCGACTCGGGGGTTATCCAGTTCCCGCGTAAGGCCCTACGCAGCCAGCCGGTTCCTGCCAGTTGCCGGAATGTGATTCCAGTCGCTTACGACGCAGTGCGTCTCGCCCGACTTTTGCAGCCTTTGGGGCTCGATGGAAATCGGCGTCATCACGAACCCGAATAGCCGCAAGAACCGCAATCGCCCGGACCGGGCGGAGCGGCTCCAGCGCATCGTCGGGACCCTCGGTGAGGTCCACTCGACCGCGTCGATCGACTCGATCAAGCCGGTCCTCCGCGACTTCCTCCGCAAGCGCGCCCGCTACTGGGTCGCAGACGGCGGCGACGGCGCCCTCCACTGGATGGTCCGCCTCGGCATGGAGGTCCTCCAGGAGGACGAGTTCGCGGGCCAGACGGTCCGCCTCCCGGTCACGCTCCCCACCAAGGGCGGCACCATCGACTTCGTCGCGAACAACGTCGGCATCAAGGGCGACGCCGAGGGCATCCTCGGATCGCTGCGCCGCTCGGTCGAGTACGGCGCCACGATCGAAGAGACCGAAGTGGACTCGATGGTGATCGACGGCGTGCAGATCGTCGATGGCGCCGAGGTCCCGTTCCGGACCTATGGCTTCGCGAGCGCGGCCGGCGGCGTCGGCCAGCGGTTCTATTCGAAGTACTACGAGCACGATGATCCGAACCCGCGCACGATCATGAAGATCGTGGCGAACACCGTGAGCTCGGCGCCGATCGCGCTGACCCCGCTGTCCAGGCTCCCCCTCGGCAAGATGACCTCCTACGCGAAGGAGATGTTCGAGCCGACCGCGTGTAGCGTCATGCTCGACGGCATGCGCCTCCCCGGCGACTCCTTCACGGGCGTGCACATCGCATCGATGTCGATCAACCTCGGCAACGTGCTCCGGTTCTTTGGCAAGGCCGATCAGCCGGGCCTGATGAACGCGATCGTCGGAACGCCGAGCCCGTGGGCGATCATCCGCAACATCCCGCGCATGGCGCGCGGTGAAGAGATGAAGGGCCGCAACATCCTCGATCGGCCGTGCCGCGAGATGAAGCTCGAGGCCACTGGTGCCGAGCTGCTCGCGCCGATCATCGACGGCGAGTTCTATCGCAACGTGAAGACCATCGAGTTCCGCGTCGGCCCGCGCGTGCGGATCCCGAAGGTCGTCGCCTCCAAGGCCGCCTAGATCACCGCGATCAACGGCACGAGACGATCGCGGGTCCGCCGCCGGTCGACGTGCACTTCTTCTTGCCGCACCTGGCGACGCTGCATGCCGCGGCCTCGGTCTTGAAACAGCGGCCACCGACGCTGTAGAAGCACGCGGTGCGCTCGCCCTTGTAGCGCCAGCCGCCCCAGCTCTTCGAGCCCGAGGTCTCGTCGCCGTTCGCCTTCGCCTCGCGGCGCTGCTTCTCCTTCGCGGTCGTGGGCTCGTTGGACTTCGTCCCCCCGCTGCCCCCACACCCGAGGGCACAGACGGCGACCAGCAGCGGCACGACGGATCGCAGCGACATTCCGTTGGATCATGCCATAGTCACAGGCGTGTCTGATGACGACCGCGCCGTGATGGAGCGGCTCGCCGCGCTGGAGGCCGAAGTGAAGGCCGAATCCGCGGTGAAGCAAGCGCGCAAGGAAGCCGCGCTCGCGAAGGTTCGGGAGCAGCGCGTCGAGCAGCAGAAGGCCAGCGACTCGCTGCGCGTGCGCCAGGCGGAGCTGGTCACGAAGAAGAAGCCGGCGCGCGTCGTCGATGCCGACGAGGAGGACGTCCCGCGGTCGCGCGGAGACGACATCGGGAGTGCGCTCGAGCTCGCCCGCCGGGCCCAGGGGGTCAAGGCCGAGCTGACGAAGGCGCCCAAGCAAGGCGACAAGTCGTGGGTCAAATCCGCGCTGGCGTCGACCGTCCTCGGGCCGATCGGCTGGCTGTATGCAGGCTCGCTTCGCGAAGCAGTTCCGGGCGCCGCCGCGTGGCTGGCGTTCGCCATCATCGCGACGAAGATCCCGTGGATCCTGCTGTTCCCGGTGCTGTTCGTCGCGATGCCGTTGTCGGGCATCGCGGGGCTGCTCTACGCTGTCCAGTACAATCGCAAGGGCGCTCGCCAGCGGTTGTTCGGGGACAAGGGCGCGAAGAAGCAGCTCGCGAGCAAGACCTAACGGAACCCTCACCAGACCTGTGAGCCGGCCCCGGTTTCTCGGGGGGCACCCTCGGTACCATGGAACCCGTGAAGCTTCAGCTCCTCGCGCTTGTCGTCGTCGCGTTGATCCATCCCCCCCTCGAGCTTGCGTAAGACCTGACTCCCGGGTGATCGTAACCAGGCATGGTTGCGTGTCTTCTTTGCTCGTCGCCGCGCTCGATCGGAGTGCTGTGCACGTCACATGGCGTCGCGATTGC
>JAYVLW010000278.1:0-4046 GCA_043759315.1 Myxococcales bacterium | reverse complement strand
CTGCGCGAGGAGCTCGAACTGGATGCACTCGTCGAGCGCCGCCTCGCGCGTCTTCGCGCCACGCGAGACCTGCTGGCTCACGCACGAGCCCCACACCGGCCGGCCGTTGACCTTCGCCACCTCGAGATCGTCGGGGCCCTCGGGCGGGGCGATCGCCGAGATGGTGGGAACGGCGCGCCGTGGCGGCGGCTCGTCGGAAGGCGACGATCCACCGCCACACGCGGCGGCCAGCACGACAAGGACAACACGGCGCATGATCAGTCGCGCTGCACCAGGGCCAGACGAGCCATCTCCTTGCCGACGGAGATCACGGCCACGCCAATGATCATGACGAGCAGCGCGGCCACGTAGTCGCGGCGCGCGAGGTAATCCAGCGTCTCCTTGAAGAAGAACAGGCTCCCGCCGATCAGGGCGAGCGCGAGAGCTTCGAAGAAGTAGCGGCGCATGTGGATCACCCTTTGATATGTCGGATCAGGATCAGCGTGGCCATCGCGCCGAGCGCGAGGGCCACCGAAACATAGAAGCGGAACCTCGGCTTGCCGGTCTTCGCGTCGGCGCGCGCCTGCGCGAGCGTGACGATCAGATCGCGATCTCCCGTGCGATGCGGTCGCAGCACGCCGAGGAACGCATAGTGGAAGATGCCCAGCCACAGCACGATCGCGCCGACGGTCAACGCGGTGGTCATCAGCGCCACCCGCCCGGGGTACATCTCGCCGAGGAAGTCCTCGATCGCGGGATCGAAGTTGACCCAGGCGATCAGCACCGTCGGGATGACGAGCGACATTCCCACGAGCATCCAGTACACGCGCTCGCGCCGTCGCCACCGCTCGGCCGGGCCCGACGCCGCCGACGACAGGCCGCGCACCGATCGCGGCTGCGGCGGCTCGTGAAAGGTCGTGAAGAACGAGACCGAGAACAGATACGCGATCACGCCGAGCGCACACAGCCCGAACCGGACCGGTCCATAGACGTGCGACGACGCGATCTGCGGCGCCATCGCCACCGGGATCAGGAGCGCCGCCGGGAACAGGCCGAGCAGCACCGTCTCCGAGCGGCGGGCGAGCCCGAGCAGCAGCACCGCGAGGGGCAGCGCGGCGCCGAGGACCTTGCCGGTGCCGTGCAACGCATCCACAAAGATCGCCGGGAGGATGACGATCGAGATCCAGACGTTCACGCCAAGCGTGAACGCGACGACGTCCGCGAACGTCTTCCACCGTCTCTCGGTTGTGGGTACCTCGACCACCGCGTCGAATGTACCTCGTGGTAGACCGCGATGCATGAAGCAGGTCGTCGTCACGATCGATGGCCCGGCGGGAGCCGGGAAGAGCAGCGTCGCGAAGCTCCTCGCGCGCCGGCTCGACTATCGGCTCCTCGACACGGGAGCGATCTACCGCGCCGTCGCGCTCACGACCCAGCGTGCCGGGACGCCCTGGACCGATGGCCCCGCCTGCGGCGAGGTCGCCCGCTCGCTCGATATCCGCTTCGACTTCGTCGGCGACAAGAACCATGTCTTCCTCGCGGGCGAGGACGTGTCGACGGCCATCCGCACACCCGAGGTCTCGCAGGGCGCATCGCAGGTGTCGGCGCATCCCGAGGTCCGCGCCGGCCTGCTCGAGCTGCAGCGTCGGCTGGGGGCCGGGGGGGGCGTGGTGGTCGAGGGACGCGACACGGGGACCGTCGTGTTCCCGGCCGCCGAGGCCAAGTTCTTCCTCACCGCGAAGGACGAGGAGCGCGCTCGTCGCCGCGTGGCCGAGCTCGCGCAGGCGGGAGCTCCGGTGGAGTTCGAGGTCACCCTCCGAGAAATCCGGGAGCGAGACCAGCGCGACGCCAGCCGTGACGTGGCGCCGATGGTGCCGGCCGCGGACGCGATTCTCGTCGATAGCTCCACGCAAACCCTCGAACAGGTTGTGGATTCTCTCGCTGCCCAGGTCCTGTCGCGGGCGGGCTCCCTATAGAGGTGGCAGCGCGGTGGGGCAGGATGCCCTGCGCGGCCCTCGCGGACGACGTGGATCTCATCGCCGCGGTTGACTTTTCAGGTCGCGGACGGTACCAACTCCGCCCTGCGCCGAGGGCTGCTCCGGCAGTAAATCCAAACTCGGTGTTCTGCTGGAGATCTGCTTGAATATGGTTACCCAAGACACAACCCCCGACGAAGACTTCGCCTCGATGTTTGCCGAGAGCCTCGCCCAAGATGGCGGGGTCAAGGAAGGCGAGATCCTTCGCGGCACGGTGATCGCAGTCAACAAGGACTTCGCGATCGTCGACGTTGGCTACAAGAGCGAGGGCCAGGTCCCTCTCGAGGAGTTCCGCCTGGCGGATGGCTCCATCGGCGTGAAGCCGGGCGACGTCGTCGACGTCCTGCTCGAGTCGCGCGAGAACGACATGGGTATGATCGTCCTCTCCAAGGAGAAGGCCGATCGGTTCAAGGTGTGGGACGAGATCAGCGCCGCGTGCGAGCGCGACGAGCTGATCGAGGGCGTCATCACCGCGCGCGTGAAGGGCGGCCTCTCGGTCACCATCCGCGGCGGCGTGAAGGCGTTCCTCCCAGGGTCGCAGGTCGACCTCCGCCCGGTCCGCAACCTCGATGCGTTCCTGAACCAGAGCTTCAAGTTCAAGGTCATCAAGTTCAACAAGAAGCGCGGCAACATCGTGCTGTCGCGCCGCGTCCTCCTCGAGAAGGAGCGCGCCGCACTGAAGGAGTCGACGCTCGAGCGCCTGAAGGAAGGCCAGATCGTCGAGGGTATCGTCAAGAACCTCACCGAGTACGGTGCGTTCATCGACCTCGGCGGGATCGACGGCCTCCTCCACATCACGGACATGAGCTGGGGCCGGGTCAATCACCCGTCCGAGCTGTTCCAGGTCGGCGATCACGTCCGCGTGAAGGTGTTGAAGTTCAACGCCGACACCGAGCGCGTCAGCCTCGGCCTCAAGCAGATCAGCGAGGATCCGTGGAGCCGCGCCGCCGAGAAGTACGTGCCGGGCACGGTCGTCCGCGGCAAGGTCGTCTCGCTCAAGGACTACGGCGCCTTCATCGAGCTCGAAGAGGGCATCGAGGGTCTCGTCCACATCTCGGAGATGTCGTGGACGCGCCGCGTGAAGCACCCGTCCAAGATGGTCGCCGTTGGTGACATGGTCGAGGCGGTCGTGCTCGACGTCGACGTCAAGCAGAACCGCATCTCGCTCGGCATGAAGCAGCTCGAGCCGAACCCGTACGAGCAGCTCACCGAGAAGTACCCGCCGGGTACGGTGGTGAAGGGCCTCGTCCGCAACATCGCCGACTTCGGTATCTTCGTGGAGATCGAGGAAGGCATCGACGGCCTGGTCCACATCAGCGACATGAGCTGGACCCAGCGCGTCAAGCACCCGTCGGAGCTGTTCCAGAAGGGCGACCCGGTCGAGGCCGTGCTGCTCAACATCGATACCGGCGACGGCGACAAGCCGAAGATCTCGCTCGGCATCAAGCAGCTGGTTCCCGATCCGTGGGACCGCATCCCGCACGACTACCCGGCCGGCAAGATCGTCGACGGCAAGATCCTCAAGGTCCTCGACTTCGGCGCGTTCGTCGAGCTCGAGAAGGGCGTCGAGGGCCTCGTCCATGTCTCCGAGATCAGCGAGGAGCACGTCGAGGATCCCCGCACCGTCCTGACCCCGGGTCAGGAGGTCAAGGTCCAGGTGCTCCACGCCGATGGCGGCGAGCGCAAGATCGGCCTGTCGATCAAGGGCGCGTCGCGCGCCAAGGATCTCGCCGAGGCACAGGGCTTCGCCACGCCGAACGCCGGTGGTGCGACGCTCGGTGACAAGTTCCGCGGCAAGCTCGACAAGCTGAAGCCGAAGGACGCGCAGTAAGCCCAGGTTCTCGGGCGATCGCCCGGGACGGCTCTCGCGACCACGCCGCGCCCCGCAAGGGACGCGGCGTTTTCGTTGGTCGACCTGCAAAATTGTTCCCATGGTGCCGGGCCTCGCACGTCTCCACGGCATGGCAGCACGCGCGGTGGCCGTGGTCGCGCTCCTGGCGAGCGGCTGCATCGTCGGCCGGCGCTCGCTCG
>JAYVLW010000277.1:0-3952 GCA_043759315.1 Myxococcales bacterium | reverse complement strand
AGCTGGCCGAGGTAGCGCAGCGAGCTGAAGAAGCCCGCGGCCGGCACCGGCCCGGATCCATCCGCGACCGGTGCGGGAAGCTCCACGGCCTGCGCGCGCGCCTCGCGAGCTTCGGCGACCCGCGACGCGACGGTGGCGCGGCGGATCTGCGCGACCCACTCGCGTGGGGATGCGCCGGCGGCGTCGAATCCGAGCGAGCCCTGCGAGTCGCGGAGCTGCTGCGCGTAGCGCGCGGCCATCGGTGTTGCGGGCATCCCATCGAGCGGAAGCCGCGGCGCAGCGATGCTCGTGATCGCGCTGACCTGCATCGGGCCGATGCCGCCGAGCTCGGCGCGCCAGGGCGCCGCGGCGATGCCGGCCTGGATCACGTGGCGCACGGCGGCGGCGACCTCGCCCGCGTCGGTGAACCGCACCTCGAGCTTCTGCGGATGCACGTTGACGTCGACGGCCCCGGCCGGGACATCGACGTGGACGATCGCGATCGGATAGCGCCCCCGCGGGATCAGCTCGCCGTAGCCCATGGTGACGGCGTGGAGCAGACCGCGATCGCGGATCGGCCGCTTGCCGACGAACAGCTGGACGCCCCGTGCGGTCGCCTGCGCGAGCTCGGGCGCGCCGAGGTACGCGGAGACGCGGATGCCGTTCTCCTCGCCGCTCGACGCGACCAGCCGCGCCGCGATCCGCCCGCCCAGGAGCGCCTGCGCGCGCGCGAAGCCATCGCGATCCGGCGGCGCCTCCAGCGCGGTGCGGCCGTTGTGCTTGAGCCTCAGGTGCAGCTGGGGATGCGCCATCGCGACCTTGCTCATCAGGTCGGTGATGGCCGACGCCTCGGTCGCCTCGCCCTTGAGGAACTTCAGCCGCGCCGGCAGGTTGTGCAGCAGGTCCGCGACCTCGAGCGTGGTGCCGACGGGCGCCCCGACCTCACCGACCGAGACCAGCCTGGACGCTTCGAGTGCGATCCGCGTGGCAGCGAGATCTCCCTCGCGCCGGGTGGTGATCGTCAAGCGCGACACGCTCGCGATGGACGGCAGCGCCTCGCCACGAAACCCGAGGCTGGCGAGGCCCCAGAGATCGTCCACCGAGCGGATCTTCGACGTGGCGTGCCGCTCGAGCGCGAGCCGCGCGCTGGCCGCCGACATGCCACAGCCATCGTCGGTGACCCGGACCATCGCCCGCCCCCCCGCCGAGGTCTCGACGGTGATGGTCCGCGCTCCCGCGTCGATCGCGTTGTCGACCAGCTCTTTGACCACGGAGGCCGGCCGCTCGATGACCTCGCCCGCCGCGATCTGGTCGATCACCTCTGCCGGTAGCACCGCGATCACCGGTTCACCCATCGCGCTTCACGGGGTACCACGCACCTCTGATCCACGGCCCTTTTGCGCTATAAGCCGTCCATGTCGCCTGCAGCCCCCGGTACCGGCCGCGTCGTCGCGGTGACCGGGGCCTGCACGTACCTCGGCGGCGAGCTGCTGCGCCGGCTCGAGGAAGACCCGCGCTACGCGAAGGTCCTCGCCCTCGACATCCGCCCACCGGCGCTCGCCCCCGGCGGCAAGGTCGAGTTCGTGAAGATCGATCTGACGCAGCCGACGGTCGACGCAGAGCTCGCGACGCTGCTCCAGCGCAACCACGTGGACACGTTCGTCCACGGCGCCTTCCTCTCGCACCCCACCCACGCCGCGGAGTGGGCGCACGAGCTCGAGGACGTCGGCACGATGCACGTCCTCAACGCCTGCGCCGGTGTGCCGCCGCGTCGCCTCGTCATGATCTCGACGACGCTGGTCTACGGGGCGCACCCGAAGAACCCGAACTTCCTCGTCGAGGACGCGGAGCTCCGCGGTCATCGCGACTCGCGGTTCGTCAACGACAAGGTCCGCGCCGAGCGCCAGGTCCAGCGGTTCGCACGCGAGCACCCCGAGGTCGAGGTCTGCATCCTCCGGTTCGCGCCGATCCTCGGCCCGACGATCTCGAACATGTACACGCGGTTCTTCTCGCGGCCCGTCGCGCCCGTGATGATGGGCCACGATCCGCTGATGCAGTTCGTGCACGAGCAGGACGCCGCGTTCGCGCTCGCCCGCGCCGTCGAGTCGCGCGCCGTCGGTGCGTTCAACATCGTCGGCAAGGGCGTGCTGCCCTACACCACGGTGCTCGCGCTGCTCGGGCGCGTGCCCGTGCCGATGCCCCAGATCGTGGCGCGCCAGCTCACGAAGGTGTTGTGGGCAACGCAGCTCGTGGGCTCTCCACCGAGCTTCCTCGATTTCCTCCTGTACCTGTGCGTCGCAGATGGTGCCAAGGCGCGGCGGGAACCCTCGCTGACGTTCTCCCCGCGTCTCTCGATCAAGCGCACGATCCTCGACTTCCTCGGCGTCGCGCCCGAGGATGGAGCCACCGACGTCGCACGAGCCCACGCATGACCGACGACAAGGACGACAAGGAGCGCGACGACGACGACTGGTACGGCGAGGCGGACCCGCGCGTGCCCGACGCTCCGACCGCGCCGGGTGCGCACGACTACGGGTTCCTCGGCGACGACGTGTATCTCGGCGAAGAGGCGACCATCCCCGCGGAGCTCGGCGGCAGCTACGTGCCCACGCGGGCCGAGGCTGAGTCCGCGGAGCTACGCGAGCTCGAGCGCCGGATGGAGCAGCACCGCACGCCGGTGTTCCCGATCGATCTGCGCCGTCGGCTCCCGCTCGAGGCGGTGTGGCGCCGCTGGCGCGCGCTGGCGATGTGGGGCCGCTCGGATGTGGTCGATGACTTCGGTCGCGATCCGCGGGCCACGGCGCGCTGGGAGTGGCTGTTCGAGTTCCTCTACTCGCGCTGGTTCCGCGTGCAGGCGACCGGGCTCGAGAACATCCCCGCGCGCGGCCGCGCGCTGCTCGTCGCGAACCACGCCGGCTCGCTGCCGTACGACAGCGCGATGGTGATGCACGCGGTCCGCCGCGATCATCCAGCGCGCCGTGACGTGCGCCCGCTCGTCGAAGATACGGTGTTCCACCTGCCCTTCCTCGGACCGATCATGAACCGCATCGGCGGCGTGCGCGCGGATCCCGAGAACGCCGAGCGCCTGCTGCTCAAGGACGAGCTCGTCGCCGTGTTCCCCGAAGGCGAGAAGGGCATGGGCAAGCTGTGGAAGGACCGTTACCGGCTGCAGCGGTTCGGGCGTGGCGGCTTCGTCAAGCTCGCGCTGCGCACCGGCGCACCGATCATCCCGGTCGCGGTCGTCGGCGCGGAGGAAGCGTCGCCCATGCTCGGCAAGGTGACGTGGTTCGCGAAGAACATCGGCATCCCGTGGATCCCGGTGACGCCCACCTTCCCGTGGCTCGGCCCGGTGGGTCTGCTCCCGCTGCCGAGCAAGTGGTTCGTGCAGTTCGGCGCGCCGATCGATCTAGGGAACGCGCACGGCCCCGCCGCCGCGGAGGATCGCCTGCTCGTCAACAAGCTCGCCGAGCAGATCCGGACGCAGATCCAGTCCATGATCGATGGCCTGCTGGGTCAGCGCCGCTCGCCGGTGCTCTCCGCGTTCCTCGGATGATCGCGGCATGATCACCGGCGTCGCACACATCGGCATCCGCGTGCACGATCTCGAGCGCTCGGTCGCGTTCTACGCCGTCCTCGGCTTCACGAAGACCGCGGGCCCGATAGGTGCCGAGCCCGTCGCGATCCTCGATCATCCATCCGGCGTGGAGATCAACCTCGTGCTCAACGCACCGAGCGCGACCGCGCCGAACATCCTGATGGACGTCCCGGACAAGCATCCCGGCATCACGCACATCGCGCTGCTGGTGCCGGACCTCGAGGCCGCGCGGGCTACGATCGAGGCCGCCGGAATCTCCCTCTCGGGCGGGCCGGTCCAGTTCATGCCGACCGCGCGTGGGTTCTTCATCCGCGATCCGGACCGCAACGTCATCGAGATCCACGAACGCACCAGGTAGCTGCACTTCACGACCGAGGG
>JAYVLW010000276.1:0-3343 GCA_043759315.1 Myxococcales bacterium | reverse complement strand
CGCTCACCGCGCTCGCCACGTGGAAGCACCTGTACGCGTACCTCGGCACGCCGCTGGTCCGCGCCGATCGCGCCGGCGAGGTGATCGATGCCTTCCTCGACTGGCTCGCCTCCGACTCCGGCGTGTCGCTGATGCAGTGGGACACGATCGTCGCCGATACGGCATTCCGCCATGCGCTCACCGACGCGCTGAACCGCCGCGGCATCTCCGCGCATACCGACGAGCGCCACACGCGCGCCGTGTTCCGCCCCCACCGCTCCGCCGAGGCGTTCTACGAGCGCTCGATCGGCGGCAAGAAGCGCAAGGAGCTGCGCCGCCAGGAGCGCCGGCTCGCCGAGCTCGGCACCGTGGTGATCGAGGACGCCGGCGATCCCGACGCATGGGTCGACGAGTTCCTTGCACTCGAGGCGAGCGGATGGAAGGGCACCCGCGGCACCTCGATGCAGGACGACCCACACGCACGCGAGCTGTTCCGCGCGTACTGCCGCGGCGCCCATGCCCGCGGCCGCTGGATGGCATGGTCGCTGCGCCTCGACGGTCGCCCGATCGCGATGAAGTGCAACCTCCGAGCGGGCGCCGGCGCGCTCGCGTTCAAGATCGCGTACGACGAGCAGCTCGCGAAGTTCTCGCCGGGCGTGCTCCTGGAGCTCGATCATGTGCGCCGCCTCCACGAGCCCGGCGCGCCGGCGTGGGTCGATTCCGGAGCCGCCGCGCATCACCCGATGATCAATCATCTGTGGCGCGATCGAGTCGGCATCGAGACCCTGCTCACGCCCACCGGCGATCGCGCCGGCAGAGTTGTCACCGCCGCCCTCCCTCTCCTTCGCCTCACCCGTGCCCTTCTCCGCCGCACAAAGACCTGACCATGCCCCTTCGCGAGCTCCACTCCGGTCGGTTCGAGACCGACTTCAATCGCCGCCCGTTCCAGATCGCGCACGACCTCGTGGACCATCCGGCGTTCACGCTGGAGCGGCTCGTCGAGCTCGCACGTCGGCTGCCCCCGGACGCGGTCGAGTACAACGCCGGCGATCTACCGATCACGCAGGACCCGACGAAGACGCCGAGGACCGGGCTCTCGGTCGAGGAGACGATCCAGCGGATCAACGAGTGCAAGTCGTGGATGGTGCTGAAGCGCGTGGAGGTGGATCCCACGTACAAGCGCGTGCTCGATGACTGCCTCGATCAGATCGAGCCGCTCGCGCCCGGCATGCGCACGCGCCGCGCCTTCATCTTCATCTCGTCGCCCGGATCGGTCACGCCGTATCACATCGACCACGAGTACAACTTCCTGCTTCAGATCCGCGGCACCAAGCAGATGACGATCTTCGATCCGTCGATCCTCCCCGAGGAGGCGATCGAGCGGTTCTACCGCGGAGAGCATCGCAACCTCGTGTTCGATCAGAGCCACTCGGAGAAGGCGCAAACGTTCCAGCTCACGCCCGGAGATGGCGTGCACGTCCCGGTCAACGCGCCGCACTACGTGCTCAACGGTCCCGCGGCCTCGGTCTCGTTCTCGATCACGTTCCGTACGCCCGAGGGAGATCGTCGCAGCGCGGTCTACCAGGTCAACGATCGGCTGCGCCGGCTTGGCCTGTCGCCGCGGCCCGTCGGCCGGTTGCCGATCGTCGATCGCGCGAAGTACCTGGGCTACGCGCTGTACGAGCGCGCGCAGAAACGCCTCGGGCGGAGCTGAGCATGTCGATCGCGCACAAGGCTGCCCGTGGTGCGCTGTGGACCATCGTCTCGAGCATGGGCGGGCGCGCGATCGGCGTGATCGGAACGCTCGCGATGACGCGCTTCCTCCACCCGAAGCAGATCGGCGAGGTCTCCGACGCCGCGATCATCGCGATGACGGCGAACTGGCTGACCATCTGGGGCTTCGGCCAGTACGCCGTGGTCAAGGGCCGCGGCCCCGATGCCGCCGAGGCCACGTTCCACGCCACCGTGGCGTACATGGGGCTGGGCGCGATCTCGCTCGGCATCGTGGCCGTGTTCGGCGGTCACCTCGCGCCGTTCTTCGATGCGCCCGCCGCCGCGGCCTACATCCCGGGCATGTGCCTCGCGCTGTACATCCGACGCCTCGGTGCGATGCCGGAGCGCGTCCTGTCGCGCACGCTCAACTTCCGCGCGGCCGGCATGGCTTCGATGTTCGGCGAGATCTCGTACACGATCACCGCGCTGTCGCTCGCGTACTCCGGCTACGGCGGCTGGTCGATCATCATCGCGAACATCGTGCAGTCGTGCGTGGCCGTGGTGATCCTCGTGCGCGCGGCGGGGTTCGCGAGCTGGCTGACGCCGACGAAGCTCAAGTGGTCCCGGTTCAAGGACATGCTGAAGTTCGGCCTTCCGCTCGGCATCCAGGGCATCGCGCACGGCGGCTCGCGCTACTGGGACAACCTCGCGATCAGCCACTTTTTCGGCCCTGCCGCGACCGGCGCCTACAACATGGCCTACAACCTCGCCGACATCCCGGCGATCCAGATCGGCGAGCAGATCGCGCTCGTGCTGATGCCATCGATGGCGGAGCTCCCGAAGGAGCGCCGCCCCCGCGCCCTCGAGCGGTCCACCGCGCTGCTGTCGATGATCATCTTCCCGCTCGCGGTCGGGCTCGGCGCCGTCGCGTATCCGTTGATCGATCTGATCCTGCCCTCGAACGAGTGGCAGCTCGTCGCCCCGCTGCTCACCGTGCTCGCCTGCCTCTCGGTGTTCCGCCCGATCACGTGGGTGCTCTCGGCGTACATGGAGGCCGAGTCGAAGACGAATCGCCTGATGATCCTCGAGGTCGCGAAAGTGGTGCTGCTCGTCGGCGGCATCATCGCCTTGCAGTCGTTCGGGCCGCGTGCCGCCGCGGGCGCCGTCGGCGTGGCCTTCGGCCTGACCGCGATCGCCGGCGTGGCGATGGTGATGCGCGAGGGTCCATCCCCGCGCCGCCTGCTCGTCGGCTTCCTCCAGCCGCTCGTGTGCTGCGCGATCATGGGCGCGGTCACGTTCGGCGTGTACGAGCTGCTCGTCGGCATCGGCTGGAACCATCCCGCTCTGCTGCTCGTCGCGATGATCATCGCCGGCGCGGCGGCGTACGTCGCCTCGGCGCTCGTCATCTGCCGCGAGACCGCGAAGGATCTCCTCGACCTCCTGAAGAAGGCGCTCAAGCGCCCCGCGCCGTGATCGCTCGCGGCTAGATCGTGACCGAGAGGAAGGGTGGGCAGAACACCGTCGAGAACGAGCCGGTGACCACGATCGCGCCCGTGGCGGACACCGTTCCGGTGATGTGGCCCGGCAACGTGTCGAACGGGTTCACGAACTCGGTCACGGTCAGGGTGCCTTGCACCAAGGGCCTCGCTCC
>JAYVLW010000275.1:0-16490 GCA_043759315.1 Myxococcales bacterium | reverse complement strand
ATCCGCGCGTGATGGCCGCGGCGAAGGCAGCGCTCGACGAGCGTGGCTACGGGCTGTCGAGCGTGCGGTTCATCTGCGGCACGCAGGATCGCCACAAGGAGCTCGAGGCCGCGATCACTGCGTTCCTCGGCACCGAGGACACGATCCTCTACGGGTCCTGCTTCGACGCGAACGGCGGCTTGTTCGAGACGCTGCTCGGCGACGAGGACGCGATCATCTCCGATGCACTCAACCACGCGTCGATCATCGACGGCATCCGGCTGTGCAAGGCCGAGAGACATCGCTACGAGCACGACGACCTGAACGATCTCGAAGCCAAGCTCGAGGCGACGCAGGGCAAGCGACTGTGCATGATCGCCACCGATGGCGTGTTCTCGATGGACGGCGACATTGGCCGGATCGACACGATCTGCGACCTCGCGGAGAAGTACGGCGCGATGGTGATGGTCGACGACAGCCACGCCACCGGGTTCGTCGGCAAGACCGGTCGCGGCTCGGCGGAGATGCGCGGCTGTCTCGATCGCGTCGACGTGTTCACCTCGACGCTCGGCAAGGCCTTGGGCGGGGCGTCCGGCGGGTTCACGTCGGGCAAGGCCGAGGTCGTCGATCTGCTGCGCAACCGTTCGCGGCCCTATCTCTTCTCGAACACGCTCGCGCCGCCGATCGTCGCGGGCTCGATCGAAGCGATCAACCTAATCAGCGAGTCGACCGCGCTGCGCGACAAGCTCGAGGCGAACACGCAGCGGTTCCGCGCGGGCATGACGGCGGCCGGCCTGTCGATCCGCCAGGGCACCCATGCGATCGCTCCCGTGATGCTCGGGGACGCCAAGCTCGCGGTCGAGATGGCCCAGCGGATGCTGGCGCACGGCATCTACGTCATCGGCTTCGCCTTCCCCGTGGTGCCGCGTGGACAGGCGCGGATCCGGGTGCAGCTTTCTGCGGCACACTCGTTCGAGGACGTCGACCGTGCGATCGAGGCCTTCCGCGTCGTCGGCAACGAGCTCGGTGTGCTGGAGACGGTCGGATGAAGGCCGACGACATCATTGCCAAGCTCCGGGTCGCGATCCCCGACGCCATCGTCGAGTTGAAGGACCTGACCGGAACGTCGGACCACTGGCAGGCATCGATCATTTCAGCAGCCTTTACGGGCATGTCGCTGATCCAGCGCCACCGGCTGGTCATGGCGGCGCTCGCCGACGAGATGAAGGGGCCGATTCACGCCCTCACACTCGACGTGAAGACCCCCGACGAAGCCGCGAAGTAGGTGTAATCTGCTCGGAAGTGGTCGCCGAGCCCGAGCAGGCGGTGGAGCAGTTCGGACCGTACCTCGTGTACGAGCGTCTCGGCGTGGGCGGGATGGCCACCGTGCATCGCGCGCTCGAGCGCGGCATCGAAGGCTTCGAGCGGATGGTGGCGCTGAAGCGCCTGCTGCCGCACCTCGCTGAGGACGCGAGCTTCATCAAGGCGTTCGTACGCGAAGCGAAGCTCGCGTCGCTGCTCAACCACGTCAACATCGTTCAGATCTTCGAGCTCGGCCGCGTCGGCACCGAGTACTTCATCTCGATGGAGTACATCGACGGACGCGACATCCGTCGCATCCTCCGTCACGCACGCAAGGTCACCGGCCCTCCGCCGATCAACATCACCGTCGGGATTCTGCTCCAGCTCTGCGATGCGCTCGACTACGCGCATAACAAGGGCGACGAGGAAGGACAGCCGCTCAAGCTCGTACACCGCGACGTCTCGCCGTCGAACGTGCTCGTCACGAGCGCGGGCCACATCAAGATCATCGACTTCGGCATCGCGAAGGCGCAGTCGTCGCAGCTCCGCACGCAGACCGGCCGCGTGAAGGGAAAGCTCGCGTACATGGCGCCCGAGGCGATCACGGGCAAAGAGCTCGACGCGCGCTCCGACCTGTTCGCCGTCGGCGTGATCGCGCACGAGCTGTTGACCGCGCGGCCGCTGTTCGCGAGCAAGAACGAGTATCAGACGCTGCTCAAGGTCCAGCGTGGCGACATCATGCCGCCGTCGACGTTCAACCAGGCGTGCCCGCCGGAGCTCGACGCGATCGTGCTCGGCGCGCTCGCACGCAATCCCGACGAGCGGTTCAGCTGCGCCACGGAGCTGCGCGACGAGCTCCTCGTGATGCGCAAGCAGTACAACCTCCAGACCAGCTACCGCGACATCACGCAGTGGGTCGATTGGGCGTTCTCTCTCGAGATTCCGACGGCGGCGTTCTCCGGCCAGCACACGCTCGACAACACCGCGCACAGCGACGTTGTCGACGTTGTCGACGTTCCCCTGCCTCGGCACAAGACGCCCGCTCCGACGCGGCAGGACGAGGAAGACGCGGTCGAGATCGCGTGGGGCGGCGGCAACGAGCAGGAGGATGACGCCGGACCGGTCGTGCTCGACGACGTCCCCGACGTCTCCGACAAGCACAAGGGGTACTCGCAGCCGACCTACGCCGTGGACGACGACATCGCGGTGGAGATCGACGATGACATCCCGACGCCGGTGCCGTCGCACGGCTCGCGCTCGCGCGAGCTACCGTCGCAGAAAGGCGCGGGCCTGTCGTTCCCGCCGGTGGTCGAGGGACCGCTGCCAGGCGGATCCGGATCGAACCCTCCCCGCTCGCGGCGTGGCACCGAGCCCGGCCACACCCCGGCGCCGAGCTCGAACCGGATCTCCGGCCGCACGGATGCCGTGACCCCCGACTCGGGCAGCAGATCGCTCGCCGAGCTGGTCCTCGAGGAGGCCGCCGAGCAGACCCTCCAGGACATGCCTGCGGTGGGCGCGGCACCGAAGCAGCCGACGATCCGGTTCAAGGCACCGACGATCCAGCCATCGGTGCAGACATCTCCGCCGATCACCGATCCGGTCGTCATCCCGCTCGGTCAGCCGGTGCGGGCAGTGCGCACGAAGCCTGGCTACTCGCCGGCGAAGGCGGCGACCGCGGCCACGGCAGAGGAGGCCCCGAAAATCTCATCGCAGCGGCTGCGTCCGAAGACCACGTCGCCGCCGCCGATCGGCAGCGCGATCGTCTCGCGTGGCAAGACAGGCCCGCGCAAGTGGTGGGTGCTGGTCGTCGGCATCACCCTCGCAGGGGTGTGCGCCACCGCGATCACGCTGTACGTGACGCGTGGCCAGGACACCATCGAGACGGTCAGCGAAGATCCGGCACCGCGGGTCGCACCTCGCACCGTCGGCACGGTCAAGTTCAGCACCGAGCCAGCCGACGCGGCGATCACGATCGACGGCAAGGCCGTGCACACCGGCTCCCCGTGGGTGACCGAGCTTCCGGCCGGGGTGCATCAGCTGCAGATCGAGGCGAAGGATCACAAGGCGTGGCTCACTTCGCTCGAGCTGTTCGCCGCGGAGACCCAGACCTTGCGTGTCGTTCTCGAGCCGCTCGGCGCCGCCTCGATCGTCGCCGACGCGACGTTGATCCTGCGCACCACGCCGCCTGGCCTCGACGCGATCCTCGACGGCAAGCTGCTCCAGGCGAAGACGCCGATCAAGATGCCCCTCACGGTCGGCCCGCACTCGATCGTCGTCCAGCAGGACGGGGTGGAGGTGTGGCGCCAGGACGTCGTCGCGAAGGCGAGCGCGAACTACGAGTTCTCGCCGGTGATGGACGCCGCGCACCAGCGCGAACGAGAGCGCGCCGATCCGCGCAAGCAGCGCCCTGCCCAGGTTCGCCCGGCCGAGCCAGAGGCCGTCGCACCCGCGACGAACGAGGCCCCGGTGCCAGCGCCGCCGGTCCCTCCCCCCGCGCCGATCGAGGAGCCGAAACCGACGCCGCAGCCCACGCCCGAGCCGATCACGCCAGCGAACATCGCTCCACCCACCAGACCCGCCATCGCGGCGCCCGTTCCCGCGCCTGCGCCGCCCCCGCCCGTCACCACTGTCCCCCGTGGCCCGGTCACGGTCCCTCCGAGCGCCGTCACCAAGATCGCCGGCAGTCCGCCGCAGATCGGGAAGACAAAGAACGCCGACCTTCCATCGGTGGTCGCTGCGAAGGTCTGCATCGATACCGCGGGTCGGGTCACCGCTGCCGACATCATCACGAAGATCGAGCGTCGGTCCGCCGCCGATCTCGTCGACGCGATCCGGACCTGGCAGTACGCGCCGTACAAGCAGTCTGGCGTTCCGACACCCGCCTGCTTCGCGATCAGCTTCCGCGTAAGGTGATCCGACATCTGCCGTTCGGGCAGGCCAAGAAGTCGCGCGACCGGCGCAGAGTCGTGCAACCATCGGCCTCGTATGAAGGCTACGGCGATGGCGATGGCGGTTCTCACAGCGTGCTCGTTCGCGACGGTGAATGGGCCGCGCTCCACGCCCGGCGAGTACCTCGAGTGCACCACCAGTCGGGTCGCTCCGATCACCGACCTCGTCGCCGGAAGCGTGTTCCTCGCCGGTGGGCTGGGGGTCGCGTACTACGATCGGCGCGTGGAGGACGACGGCACGACCGGCACGAAGACCTACGCGATCACGCTACCGGCGATCGCGATCGGCGTCGCGTTCCTCGTCGCGTCGCAGTACGGCGCGAGCCGCGTCGCACGCTGCCGCGCCGCTGTTGGCTACGACAAGCGCTGGCAGCAGCAGTAGGCGCCAGCGCGACGGTTCGCGGCGGCGCCTACGACTTTCCGTCGGCGACGATCACGCCGGTGAACATGTCCATGCCACACGCGAACGTCAGCTGGCCTGTCTGCGGCACGGTCACCGCGATCTCGACAGGCGTCCCCTTGGGCAACTCGACCGCTGCGCCGCCCGCGACCTTGACCGAGGCGAGGCACTCCCCGTCGACGGTCCGGGTGAACACGAGCTTCAGCTTCTCGCCTGGCTTGCCGGGGATCTTGTCGGGGACGTAGCCGTCCTTGCCGGCCTCGATCGGGACCACGCGGATGCCATCGGCGGCAACGGCTGGCGTGGGCGCAGGCTTCGCTGCCTCGCCACCGCCGTCCTTCTTGCACGCGCCGAGGGTCAGAGCTGCGAGGGCAACGGCAACAACCAGCGAGATCCGCATGTGCGGACGATAGCGCGGCGCCGCCTTACAGGCGAGCGGAGGTCCCGCCCGACGGCGCCTGCGACATCGAAGCCACCGGATCCTCCCAGTTCTCGAACTGGAGGATGCCCAGCTCGGAGAACCGCTCGCGCTGGCGATCCGACAGCAAGTCCATCTTCTTGATCGCGGGGACGATCTTCGCGAACAGCATCTGGCGGAACATCACCTGACCCTGGTTGTGGAGCGCGATCTCCATGCACTGCTTCGTCGGCAGGCCGTTCTTCTCCCAGACCTCCTGGAACAGGAAGCGGTCGCGCATGAGGCGCGCTGCCTCGTAGACGAAGTCCTCGCGCTCGCGCTTCACGCTGTCGGGCTGGTCCCGGTAGTAGTCGCGCAGCGACAGCACGCCGAACGCCACGTGGCGCGCTTCATCGCCCATCACGTACGCGGTCAGCTCCTTGAGCAGCGGCTCCTGCGTGTTCGCGCGGATCATGCCGAATGCTGCGAGCGCGAGTCCCTCGACCATGATCTGCATGCCGAGGAACTTCATGTCCCATCGACTGTCCTTGAGGATCATGTCGAGCAAGGTCTTGAGGTGCGGGTTGCACGGGTACGAAAAGCCGATCTTCGTATGGACGTAGCGGTTGTAGACGTCGACGTGGCGCGCCTCGTCGACGACCTGGCTCGCCGCATACAGCTTGCTGTCGAGGTCCTGCACCGAGTCCACGAGCTGTGCAGTCGCGAGAAGCGCACCCTGCTCGCCGTGGAGAAACTGCGACAGCGTCCACGAGAACGTGTCGATGTTGAGGTTCCGCTTCTCCTTGTCGGTCATCCGGTTGTAGAGGTCCGATCCGAACAGCGGCATCAGCTGCTCGGGGCCCATCGGGCGCTCGAGATCGACGTCCGTGTTCCACGGCAGCACGTCATCGGAGATCCACTGGGCGCGGACCGCCTTGTCGTAGAGATCGCGCAGCTTCTCGCGGGTCTCCGTGTACCCCCAGGTGTACGTCACATCGAGCAGGGTCTCGAGCGTCTCGATCGAGGGGCCAGCGAGCGTCGGCGGAGCGGCAGTAGCAGCCATGGAGATCCTCCGGTGAAAACTGAAACTGATTTCATTTTGGACTGGCGCACCAGCCCGCGTCAAGTGCATTGTGAAGTCATGGCGTCCACTCGAGCCAAGCCAGGAGCACGAACTCCCGAGGACGTCCTGCGTGCGACGAAAGAGCCGGATTTTCGGCAAGAACGGTCGCGCCGCAGCTACCTCGCGCTGATCGAGGCCGCCGCCGATCTGTTCGGCAAGCAGGGGTATGACAGCGTGGGCACGCCCGAGATCGCGCAGCGCGCCGGTGTCTCGGTCGGCACGTTCTACCGGTACTTCGACGACAAGCACGAGGTCTACCTCGAGATCGCGCGCCGCTCGATGGTCGCTGCTTACGGCGAGACGATCGAGGGGCTGACGCCGGCGCGGTTCGTCGGCCTGGCGCGCCGCGAGACCATCCAGCACACCATCTCGCTCCTGTTCGATCACGTCCTCTCGCGACCGCACATGTCGCGCAGCTTCTCGGAGATGTCGCTCCGCGATCCCCAGGTCGCCGAGCTTCGCCAGGCGTTCGAGCTGGTCAGCGTCGCGCGCCTGACCGAGCTGATCAGCACGATCGTCCCGCGCGACATCGTCCCGGATCCCGAGGCGACAGCCTGGGTGCTCTACGGGAGTGCGATGCAGTGCGCGTACGGCCTCGCGGAGCACGTCGGCCCGGCGCCGATCGATGCGAAGCGCGCCAAGACCGCGCTCGCCGACTTCATCGAGCGAGCGCTGTTCCCTAGGAGCTGACGACGCCGGTCAACGTGTCGATCGCCTGCTGCTCGGTCCACTTCGAGAGCAACATGGCGTGGAGGACGCACGCGATCGAGCGGGCGGCGCAGGTCGTGTAGTCGAGCGGCACGATGTACGAGCTGCGCTCGCCGGCCCACACGGCGAGCGACGCGTGGTCGACCGCCTCGAGGATCCAGAAGTGCGCGCTCTCGGCGTGGCCCTGCCAGGCATGCAGCTGGCGCGTCGTATCGATCGACGACCGCACGGCTTCCTTGTTGTTGTTCGACGGGTTGTCGACCCAACGCTGGACCTTCGCGAGCATGTCGTCGATGTATTGCTTCGGCGCCTGCGCGTCTGCACCATCGGTCGGGTAGTTCTCGATGACGAGGCGGCACGCGGCGATCGCCGCCTTGACCGCTTTCGTCTGGTCGGTCGCGAGCTGGCGGCGCACCCAGGTGACGAGGCCCTGTGACAGGTACTCGTCGGCGCCCGCCCAGGCATTCGCGACGTTGGTGGAGCTCTCACCGAGCTCGCGGAGGGATTCGGGATCGGGTCGCTCTTCACTCATACGTCCAGGTAGCTTCCTTCAGCAGCAGCAAACACCGGGACGGCCGTGCCTGACGAGGTCCGCTGCACGACCTCGTCGATCATCTCGTCCGTCGCATCAGGACTGTGATGGAACAGTGCCAGCTTCTTCGCGCCCGCGCGCTCCGCGACGACCACTCCCGCACGGGCGGGCGAGTGCCCCCACCCGCGGCGCACGTCGTAGTCGTGATCGGCGTGCATCGCGTCGTGGACCAGGAGGTCCGCGTTCCGCGCGAGCTCGATCGCCTCGGGGAGCGGCGAATCGAGATCCGGATACTCCACGTCGGAGAGGTAGGTGACCACCTTGCCGTCGCCCTTGATGCGGTACGCGGTGGTCCACATGCTGCCGTGCGGGACCGCGATCGTGGAAACCTCGAAGCCCGGAAGGACGATCTTCTGCCCCGGAATGATCTCGTCGATCGAGACGCCAGCGGCGAGGTTCTCGAGGCCATTGAGCGGCGAGTAGTGAGGCGCGAGCTGGTTCTGCAGCGTGCCCTCGAGGGACCCGCCGCTGATGGGCTTCGCGCCGAGAATGCGGATCTCGTTACCCTTGATGAAGAACGGCGTGAAGAACGGCAGGCCCTGGATATGGTCGAGGTGCGTGTGCGAGAGCAGGATCGGGAGCCGGCCCTGCCCCTTGCCGAACTCGCCGCTCATCAGCTGCTTCGCGAGCTCGGTCGCGCCGGTGCCGAGATCGATCAGCAGGCGCTGCCCGCCCGAGGCGACCAGCTCGACGGAGCACGTGTTGCCGCCGTAGCGAAGGTAATCGCGACCCGACATCGCGAACGAGCCACGGACGCCCCAGAACCGGATCTTCACGCGGAGCCGACCCCTGGGCCGACCCCTGGATTCGTGCGCTCCGGCGGAATGAAGTCGTCCCCGATCGGCAGCGTCATCCCCTCGAACGAGGTCAAGACTTCGATACCGACCGCGGCACCCTTCGCGAGGTAGTTCGCCGCGATCTGATCCATCTGGTCATCGCCGTGGGACGGCGCGTGGTGATAGAGCACGAGCCGGCGGACCTTGGCCTCGACGCAGATCTCGATCGCCTGATCGGGCGTGGAGTGGCCATAGTGCGGGAACCGCGCGTACTCCTCGGGGAGGAAGTGCGTGTCGTAGACGACCGTGTCCACGCCCGCGAGCCGGCGCACGAGCGCGGCGCGCATCGCATCGAGCGAGACCTTGTCGTCGTGGCTGAGCGGCTCGGGCCCCTTCAGGAAGTGCTGCTTGTGGATCACCTGATCGAACGGCGCGGTATCCGAGACGTACGCCCACGATTCGCCGTCGCAATCGAGGCGATAGCCCACCGAGCCGAACGGATGGTTGAGCGCGATCGGCGTGATGTGGAACCCACCCAGGTCGAACTCGACGCCGGGCTCGACCTGATGGAAGTCGAACGTGGCGGGCACCGCCTCGAGGGGCATCGGGAAGAACTCGTGACGGGTGATGCCGCCGATCACCGAGTTCAGCTCGTCGGCGGCGGTGAGCAAGGCGTGAACGGCGATGCGCGTGCCGGGCACATACGCCGGGGAGAAGAACGGCAGGCCCTGGATGTGATCCCAGTGCACGTGCGACAGCAGCACGTTGTACTGCTGGGGGCCGGTCGCCTCCCGCATCAACTTGTTGCCAAGAGCGCGCAACCCGGTGCCGGCATCGACGATGACGCATTCACCTTTGGCCGAGCGGGCTTCGACGCACGACGTCTGACCGCCGTAGCGCACGGTGGCCGCGCCGGGAACGGGGTAACTGCCCCGGACCCCCCAGAAGGTGATCTGCATGAGACGCCGGAATTGTATCCCCTCCCGATGATTTACCCAAAGTCAGGGGGGATAACGTTATTGAAGTAGTCATGAATCCCCAGCCAAGGATCCTGGTCATGGGCGCCGGTGGCATCGGCGGGATCGTCGCGTCGACGCTCATGGAAGTGGGCTCGGCCGTCACCGCGGTGTCGACCAACGAGCAGATCCGCGCCGCTGTCGACAAGGCCGGCTTCCGGGTCACGGATGAGGGCGAGGAGCGGACGGTCCGGGGCTGGGTGTCGCCCGCCCCCGAGGGCAAGTACGACCTCGCGATCCTCGCGACCCAGCCGCCGAACGTCGAGGACGCCGCGCGCACCGCGCTGCCGCACCTGGTGGACGACGCGCGCGTCGTCGTGCTGCAGAACGGGCTGTGCGAGGACCGCATCGGTGCGATCGTGGGCGCGGACAAGGTCGTCGGCGGCATCGTCGCATGGGGAGCCTCGATGCCCGAGCCGGGCCGGTACGAGCGCACCGCATCCGGCGGCTTCCAGCTCGGGAGGCTCGACGGGGCGATCGATACCGACCTGCGACGGATCGGCGAGCTGCTCGAGGCGGTGGGTCCGGTGACCCTGACGAAGAACCTGCGCGGTGCGCGCTGGAGCAAGCTCGCGCTCAACTGCGCCGTGTCGTCGATGGGCACCATCTCGGGCGAGCGGCTCGGCACGCTGGTGCGCCAGCGCCGGTACCGCCGGCTCGCGCTCGAGGTGATGACCGAATGCACGATGGTCGCGAAGGCCGAGGGCGTGGTGCTCGAGAAGGTCGCTGGCACGCTGGACCTCGAATGGGTCTCGCTGTCAGAAGCGGACCGCACCGCGACGGCGTCGATGAGCCTGACCGCGAAGCACGCGCTGCTCCTCGCCGTGGGGCTCCGCTACCGGCGCATGCGCTCGTCGATGCTCGCGGCGATCGAGCGCGGCCGCACCCCGGCGATCGATTTCCTCAACGGCGAGATCGTGACGCTCGGCGCGAAGCACGGCATCGCCACGCCGTGGAACCAGCGCATCGTCGACACCGTGTGGGAGATCGCGAAGGGCAAGCAGAAGTCCTCGCGCGACCTGCTCGATCGCGTGTGTGGGCCCGACGATCGGGCGAGCATGCCGCAGATCTCGAGCTGACCTGCTCAGTTCACGTCCGCTGCCGGCGGCGCCTTGCGCGTGCCGAGCCACAGCGCGATCAGACCGAGGAGGCCAACGAGCGCGAGCGCGAGGCCGACGCGCAGGCCGGGCACGGCGTACCGCCAGTGCACGTGGTGCATGCCGGGACCGATCTTGACCGCGCGGCGCAGGACGTCCGCGGTCAACCACTCCGTCGGGTTGCTGTCGACCATGACGGTCCATCCCGCAGCGGGGGACGACGCCACCACCGCGTACCCATCGGACTCGGGCGTGCAGACGACATCGATGTCGCCGGGCTCCCACCTGGTGACCGAGCACGGCACCGGCGGTCCACGATCGCCGCGCGATTCGCCGCTGCCCTTCAGCACCACGGTGCCGCGGAGCACGTTGGTGCCGCCGCCCGCGGCGAACATCAGATCCATGGCATCGCGCGGCGCGACCGCCCACTGCCAGCCGCGGAGCACCGACGCTGCCGGGGCGACCGGCAGCGAGACCAACGACCACCGTCCGCGCCTGCCGAGCTCCGTCATCTTGTTCGCGTTGACCACGGTGCTCGGGAGGATCGCGAGCTCGATCGAGAACCGATCGAGCAGCGCCCCGCCCTCGCGCGCGGCCGCGAGCCACACCTCGTCGTGATCGGGGAGACGCGCCGGATCCTCGCTCCGCGCGGCAGCGAGCCCCCACTTCCACGGCGAGGCACCGCGCAGCGTGGAGAGACCATCGGCGAGCGTATCCGGAACCTCCGGCATGATCACGGGCCGGAACACCCGCGCAGGACGCGGCGCGGTCTCGGCCGCGGTCACCCACGGCGGGGCCTCGTCGACGAGCGCACGGGACGCGACCGGCGAGACCGAGTTCATCGCACCCACGCCAGGCAGCACGAGGAGCGCGAGCACGAGCGGCATCGCCTTGTCCGGCGCGCGCCAGGCGAGTCCGATGACCAGCGCGATGCACGCGACTCCGAGACCGCCATCGAGGAGCGCGCGATCGATCGCGGGCGCAGCGTCGGGGTGGCGGCCCCGCAGCGCACCGAGCGCGCCGAGGGCGAGGACGGTGCAGCCGGCGCCCACCGCGAGCGCGAGGACCGCGCGGCGGTTTCCGGCGAGCAGCGCATCGAGGCCCGTTCCGGCGTGCGCGCCCAGAACGAGCGCGAGCGCACCGACGTGCACCTCGGGCGCCCCCAGCCACGCGGGCCAACCGCCACGCCCGACGACGAGCGCGAGTGCGATCAAGGCGACGATGACACCGAGAAGGCGGCGCGCGGGCGTGGTGACGGCGGCGAGCGCGAGCAGCGGTGCTCCGATGAACAAGCTCGGAGCCCACGGGGCCGCACCGGAGAGTGCGGCGACGGCGCGATCTGGATCGAGCGAACCGAAACTGCCGGGGACGATCAGCTCGACGATCCGCGCGAGCGGAAGCCCGCCCTGGGTCGCACCGGCCCGATCGCCGGCGATCAGCGCGAGCGCGGCGGGCAGCCACTGCGCGGCCGCGATCGCGAGGCCGCCGCAGATCGCTGCCGCGAGCCAGCCCGCGGGAACGCGCCGCACGGTCAGCGCGATCACGAGCACGAGCCCATCGACGAGCACCGCGAGCTCGCCGCCCAGCCCGACGAGCCCGAGGAGCACCGCGATCGCGATCGCCGCGCGCGCCCGCCCGCGCCTGTCCTGCGCGGACTCGAGCATCCCCGCCGCGACCCCGAGCCACGGCAGGTGAGCGAGCGCCGGCAGGGCTCCACGCACCGCAGCGCTCGCGAGGATGCCGCTGCTCGCGACGAGGATCCCCGCGACGAGCGCCGCCGGATCGCTCGCCCGGTCCTTGCGCCGCGCCCACACGGCGACGCCGAAGGCGGCCCACGCGAGGTGGAGGATCATCACGTAGTCCAGCGCCCGCGGCGTCGCGGCGACCCACGTCGGCGGATACATCGCGCCGTGCTGTGGCTCCGCGGCGAGCGGGACGCCGAGGCCCGAGCCATCCCACCACGCGGGGAGTGCGCCGGTCTGCACCAGCTGCGCGGCGGCGAGGCGCGCGGGGGCGATCGCGGTCTGGTAGGGAAGGTCGTCCCAGGTCTTGCCGCCGGCGATCACCCGCGCCTGGACCACGAGCACGGCGACGGCAAGGGCGAGCGCGACCAGCGGCAGCGATCGCGGGGACGTCACGTCGTGACTATAGACGGCTTGACACCAGCGCAGGGCGAGTCGAAAACCACGATGTGATTCGCATCGCCGTGCTCGCCGGGATCCTCGCCGCGGGGGCCGGTTGCCGCCGCGGCCCGTCCGATGGTCCGCCGTGCGGGGCGGTCGGAGCCAAGTTCATGGCGCTCGCGAAGGACGACCTCGAGCACAAGGGCGTCGACGAGGCGATGCGGCGCGCCGTGGAGGCGCAGCTGCCGGCGATGCGCGATTCGATCGTGCACGTCTGCGGCGATGGCAAGTGGACGGGGGCGGTCCGGACCTGCCTGGTCGATGCGAACGACCGCGTGGCGTTCGAAGCGTGCGAGCAACAGCTGACGGATGTCCAGCGTCAAGCGCTCGATCGTTCGGCGCGCGGTGAACGCACCGAGGGAGATTCCAAGTGACGACTTCCGTGGTACACGATCGGAACTAGGGATGGAGATCGACTTTCAGTACGTCCTCTCCGATCAGGAGGCCCGCGAGCGACTCGATATCCTCGGGCAGTACCTGCACAACCGGCACAAGATCGCCGTGACGTGGGTCGACGAGAAGCGTGCTCGCTTTTCGGGCAAGTACCTCCTCGTGAAGATCGAAGGCGAGCTCTCGCTCGGGAACAGCCGCGCCATGTTCAAGGGCGAGGACCCCGGCTTCCTGGTGCGCGCTCGCGCGAGGGACTACATCCAGGGCAAGCTCGCGAAGTATCTCGACCCGAAGAACGCGGTCGCCGATCTGCCGCGCGAGTAGCGGCTCCGGCTACCGGGCGTGGGCGAGCTGGCGGACGGCCAGGGCGACGGCTTTGTCGGCCGCCGCGGCGGTCATGCCCTGGCGCTCGAGCCGGCGCTGCAACCGCTCGATGATGCTCCACAGAGACAGGTCGTTCGAAGCCTTCATGGTGATCCTCACGCTCGACGGATGTTGACGGTCTAACCTCGGACAGCGACCGCGCATTCCAGTTGCCGGCTGGCATGGTTTTCGCCGGGTGCGGCGATGTAGGTTCTGCGCGCGATGAAGCTCGTCACCTGGAACATCAACTCGATCCGCGCACGGACGGCGCGGCTGGTCGCATGGCTCGAGGCAAACCGCCCCGACGTGGTGTGCCTGCAGGAGACCAAGGTCGAGGATGCGCAGTTCCCCCTCGATGCCGTGGCGAAGCTCGGCTACCAGGTCGCGATGTTCGGGCAGAAGTCCTACAACGGCGTCGCGCTCCTCTCGACGCAGCCGCTCGAGAACGTGACGCGCGGGTTCGGCGATCACGTCCCCGACGACGAGGCCCGCGTGATCGCCGCGACGACCCACGGAGTGCGCGTCGTCGATCTCTACGTGCCGAACGGCCAGGACCTGACATCCGATCGCTATCCGTACAAGCTCGCGTGGTTCGGCCGGCTGCGCGCGTTCCTCGAGCGCACGACGTCGCCGGATCAGGCCATCGTGGTGTGCGGCGATATGAACGTCACCGCCGATGACAAGGACGTGTGGTCGCCCGATACGTGGAAGGGCCAGATCCACTGCAGCCAGCCAGAGCGCGACGCGCTCGCGAACGTGCGCGCGTGGGGTCTCGACGACGTGTTCCGCACGAAGACGCCCGAGGGTGGCGTGTGGTCGTGGTGGGACTACCGCGGTGTCTCGTTGTTCAAGAACCAGGGCCTGCGCATCGATCACATCCTGACCAGCGCGTCGATGACGGCACGCTGCACCGCGTGCGTGATCGACCGCAACGCCCGCAAGGGCCAGGACGCGAGCGATCATGCGCCGGTCATCGCGACGTTCGGTCTATAGTCCGGGCGTGCGCCGCTTCCTCGTCCTCGCGCTTGCCGTGGCCTTCCCCGCCGTGGCCGTCGCGAACGGCCGCGCGCCGCTCACCAACGGCGTGTTCTTGAAGCCGGGCGATCCGAGCTCGCTGTACGTACGCACCACGTTCGGTCTGCTGATCAGCCACGACGACGGCTGCACGTTCCGGTGGGTGTGCGAGAAGGCGATCGGCTACGGCGGAGAGTTCGATCCCAAGTACGCGATCGCGACCGATGGGACGATCTTCGCCACCACGTTCACCGGCCTGCGCGTCAGCCGCGACAACGGCTGTACGTGGACGACCGCGACGTCCGACAAGCCACCCGGTGATCCGGGCAACATCTCCGAGATCTGGATCGATGCGATCGACATCGCCCCGAACGGGGACGTGTGGGTCGCGACGGCCGAGAGCGCGAAGCCGAACAACGTCTATCGCTCGACCGACAACGGGATGACGTTCACGGCGATGGGGCTGTCGTCTGCCGTCGTGTGGTGGAAGAGCGTCAAGATCGCGAAGTCCGACCCGCAGCGCATCTACGTCACCGGCTACCAGGTCGCGCAGGCCGCCCGGGTCCACCTGCAGCGCTCCGACAACGGCGGCACGAGCTGGACCGAGGTGGTGCTGCCGGCCAATGTGCAGTTCGGCGGAACGCCGATCGTCCACGTCACCGCGGTCGATCCGGGCAACGCGGATCACTTCTACCTGACGTCGCTGGACGCGAACCCACCCGGTGGCGACAAGGTCTATCGGACGACCGATGGCGGCACCACGTTCACCGAGGTCGCGGCGACCACGGATCGCGTGCGCGACATCGTCGTGCGCTCCAACGGCTCCGCGCTGATCGCCACGATCAACGGCGGCACCTACGAATCCGCCGGGCCGCAGGGCGGGTTCACGCGTCTCGGCCAGACGAAGCCGATCGCTCAGGACGTCAAGCCGCCGCAGCTCGGCTGCATCGCGCAGAAGGCCGACGGCACGCTGGTCGGGTGCGGTGCGAACTGGGCGCCCGACTACATGGCGATCGGGCGCGCGTCCCAGCCACTCGCGTGGCAGAAGCTGTTCCGGTTCGTCGAGCTCGCCGGCCCCGTCGAGTGCGCGGCCGGCACCACGGAGCAGACGGAGTGCGCGCCGCTGTGGCCTGCGCTCAAGGCCCAGTTCGGGGCGACCGGGCCCGGGACCTGCGGAGCCCTGCCCGATCTCGAGATCGTCGATCTCGCGACGCCACCGGTGAAGGCCGGGAGCGGCTGCTGCGATGCCGGCGGCGGTCCCCCCGGTACGGCGCTCGCGCTGTCCGCGCTCGCCAGCGCGATCGTGCTGCGCCGCCGCCGCCGCTAGATCACCGCGTCACGCCAGCTCGGATAGCGCAGCACGACGCCGAGCTCGTCCTTCATGCGGCGGTTCGCGATCCGGCGATCCGCCGTGAGCATGCCGGCGACCTCGGCGGGCACGCTCGCGGACGGCACGCGCGGCGGCGACGGCACACCGAGCCGCGCGGCGAGCGCATCGGCGACCACGCCGATCGGTGCCGGATCGTCGTCGGCGATGTTGATCGCACCCGCGACCGTGGAGCGCCCGGCGCGCACGATCGCGACGACGAGATCGTCGACGTGGATCCGGCTGACGTGCGCGCTCCCGTCACCGACGATCCGGTAGGTGCCGGCGCGCAACCGATCGACGAGCCCGCGCCCCGGGCCGTGGATCCCCGCGACGCGAAGCGCGACGTGCGAGACCGTGGCCGCGGCGAGCGCACCCTCGGCCGCGACGCGCGCCGCGCCGGAGGGAGTGAGCGGCGCGATCGTCCACTGCTCGTCGACCCAGGCACCACCACCGGCCGCGTAGACGCCGGTCGACGAGACGTACACGATCCGCCGAGCGTGGCGGGCGGCCGCGACGAGGCCTCGGATCTCCTCGGCGGGCGCCGCGCCGGGCGGGGCGAGGCACACCACGATCGCGTCCGCCGGGATCATCCCGATCAGGGTGGCGGGGTCGCCGAGGTCCGCCATCACGCCCCGGGCCCCGAGGGCCTCCGCGGACTCCTGCGCCGCGGCCGTGGTGCGGCGGGTGATCGTGAGATCGGCGCCCTCCCCGACCAGGACCCGCGCCAGGCGCGTTCCCGTGTAACCACATCCGACGAGAAACCACGGCTCCGACACGCCGCGAGTTTGCCCCCCGGGTCTGACGCTGGCTACGATCATTTTCGTGCGCCGCGC
>JAYVLW010000274.1:0-4249 GCA_043759315.1 Myxococcales bacterium | reverse complement strand
AACAAGTTCGACGCGGCGTTCGTCGCCGCGTACGCACGGGCCACCACCCGGACCGCCACCGATACGAACGGCAACGGCGCGATCGACGCGGGCGAGCTGTCGACGACGAAGGCGACGTCGGCCAAGAACATGGCGCTCAAGCTGCGCTACGACCGCTACCTCAGCACGCTCGATGCACTCTATGTTGCGGCGCTCGGAGCGATCGATCAGCCGGCCGGCAAGGAGTTCCAGGGCGGCGGGCAGATCGGCTACAGCCGAGGCCTCTACAAGTCGGACTGTCACGAGGTCCTCGCCGAGGTCGGGTACGACCTCAGCTACCTCCGGCTCTCGGCCGGGTCCTCGGCGACGATCCACTCCGGTCGCGCGTTCGTTGGCTACAAGGGCAAGCTCAAGGAGGACACCTCGCTCGAGGCCTCCGCCGAGGGCCTGTTCAACGGTAACCGGGTCACCTTCGGTGCGCGCGAGGCCGGTGCGTTCGGTGCCACCCGGCTCAACGGCATGGTCGGGGTCACCACCGCGCTCTCGACCAAGCTCTCGCTCACGGCTTCGTTCACCGCCAAGTACGATAACTTCCCGGCGCCCCTCGACAAGGTGGGGGCACTTCCGTTCGCCGCCGGGTTCGCGCCCAGCGCCGACAAGCTCGACACCGTCACGAAGGTGTCTCTCATCGTCAAGTTTCTCTAACCCGATCGGACACCCTCATGGCTACCTCGAATCATCGCTGGAAGATCTATCGCTCGGGCGGCGTCGACCAGGTCGCGGTCCAGACCCGCGACGATCTGCTTCACCTTCACGAGCTCGATCCGAAGCTCTGGATCGCGCTCTCGATGCCCACGCGCGGGGTCGAGATCGATCCACGCACGCTCGACGCTCTCGACACCGACAAGGACGGCTTCGTCCGCCAGCCGGAGGTCCTCGAGGCCGTCAAGTGGGCACGCGGCGTCTACAAGGACGTCGGTCAGATCCTCGAGGGAGGTGACTCGGTTCCCCTCGATCGTCTCGCCAGCGGCCCGGTGCTCGCCGGCGCGAAGCGCTTGCTCGCGAACCTCGGCAAGCCCGATGCGAAGGCCGTCTCGCTCGCGGACGCGACCAGCGCCGACAAGATGTTCTCCGACACCGTGTTCAACGGCGATGGTGTGATCCCCGCCGAGGCCGGCACGGGTGACGTGCGCGCGGTGATCGAGGACATCATCGCCCTTCACGGATCGGTCCCCGATCGCAGCGGCAAGCCCGGGATCGACCGTCCCCGGATCGACGCGTTCTTCGCCGGTGCCAAGGCCCTCGCTGCATGGCAAGACCAGGCCGTCGTGGGAACGATCCCCAACGACGCGATGGCGGCCGCGGCCGACGCGGTGCGCGCGGTCCGCGCCAAGGTCGACGACTTCTTCACGCGCTGCCGGCTCGCGGTGTTCGACCCGCGCGCGGCGGCGGCGCTCAACGCGGTCGACGCCGACTTCGTCGCCTTGTCGACGAAGCAGCTCACCATCTCGAGCGACGACATCGCGAACCTCCCGCTCGCGCGGATCGAGGCGAATGGTTCGCTCCCTCTCGAGACGATGATCAATCCGGCGTGGCAGGCACGCGTGTCCGCGCTCGCGACCGCGGCGGTGACTCCGTTGCTCGGTGCGCGCAAGACGCTCACCGATGCGGACTGGCAGAAGTTGCTCGGCCTCCTCGTCGCGCACGAGACCTGGCGGTCCGCGAAGCCGGACCACGCGATCGACAAGCTCGGCATGGAGCGGATCCGGGCGGTCGTCCCGCACGAGGCGGCGGTCATCGCGCTGCTCGAGCAAGATCTCGCGGTCAAGGACGAGGTCGACAGCGTCGGCGAGGTCGAGCGGCTGTGCCGCTACCAGCGCGATCTCGGAACGCTCCTCAACAACTACGTCAACTTCTCCAGCTTCTACAGCCGCAAGGGCGGCGTGTTCCAGGCAGGGACGCTGTACCTCGACGGTCGCGGTTGCAACCTCACGTTCGAGGTGATCGACGCCGACAAGCACGGTCGGATGGCGCCGATGGCCGGCACCTATCTCGCGTACTGCGACTGCACCCGCGCGGGTGGTCAGAAGAAGACGATCGCCGCCGCGTTCACGGCCGGTGATGTCGACAACCTGTTCGTCGGGCGCAACGGTGTGTTCGTCGACCGCAAGGGGGTGGACTGGCAGGCCACGATCACGAAGGTGATCGATAGCCCGCTGAGCATCCGGCAGGCGTTCTGGGCACCGTACAAGAAGATGGTGCGCGCGATCGAGGAGCGCGTGGCGAAGCGCGCCGCGGCCGCCGAGGCCGAGTCCCACGCCAAGCTCGAGGCGGTTTCGGCGAAGGTCGCCGAGGCCGACAAGGCGCTCGTCCCCGCCGCACCGGCGCCCGCGGCCGAGCCGAAGAAGGGAATCGACATCGGCACCGTCGCGGCGCTCGGTGTCGCGGTCGGTGGGATCGCGGCGGTGATGACAGCGGTGATGGCCGGCGTGTTCGGACTCGGCAAGTGGGCGCCGCTCGGACTCCTGGCGATCATGATCGCCATCAGCCTCCCGTCGATGGTGCTCGCGTTCATCAAGCTCCGCCGACGCAACCTCGGTCCGTTGCTGGATGCGAACGGCTGGGCGATCAACGCTCTCACCCGCATCAACGTCCCGTTCGGAACGGCACTGACGGATCGTCCGACCCTGCCGCCCGGTGCGACCCGGACCGTCAAGGATCCCTATGCCGAGAAGGGCCAGCCGTGGGCGCTGTACATCTTCCTCGTCGTCGTCGCGCTCGCGGCGGGATGGTACTTCGGCAAGCTCGACGACTATCTGCCCGATCAGGTGAAGTCGACGACGGTGCTCGGTGACTCGGCGCCCGCATCGCGCCACGCCACGCCGGCGAAGACTCCTTGACCTACTCCCCCTTCGACGGAGTTCGTGCCATGGATCCCAGCCCTACGCGGCACAACATCTTCCGGCTCGGGACCATCCTCGAAGGGACCTTCGTCGTGCGCGAGGTCCTGTCCACGGGGCACTTCGGACAGGTATTCGGCGCGTACGATCAGCGCCTCGGTCGCGAGGTGGCGATCAAGGCGATGTGGCCGCACCTCGAGTTCGAACGCCTGCGTCAGGAGTCGAAGGCGCTCGCCGCCTTTCGTCATCCCGGTCTGGTCACCGTGCACGGGCTCGGGAAGCATGCGGGGGTCGAGTACCTCGTTCTCGAGAGAGTGACCGGGATGACCCTCGCGGCGCACCTCAAGCAGCGTTCGAAGGCCGGTGGCTTCACGATCGTCGAGACCCTGGAGGCGTTGATCGGGATCTGCGACGCGCTCGCGGTCATCCACTCGGCCGGCATGGCGCACGGCCACCTCCGGCCCGATAACATCATGCTCGTCACCGGGGGCCGGATCGTGCTCTCCGACTTCGGCGTCGTGCATCGCGACGAGCGCGGGTGGGATCCGGTGGCTCCCGAACGAACTCGCTACGACGCTCCCGAGACGAAGGGAGCGGCCGCGCGCGTGAGCGATGCACAGCAGCGAGACACGTACGCGCTCGGCGTCCTGGCCTTCGAGCTGCTGACCGGCACCTCGCCGTCACCTGGCGTGCTGGTGGCGAGCCACCTCGCACGCACGTGCGCTGGGGTTCCCGAGCCGTTGAGTCGTTTGGTCGGCGAGCTGCTCGCGGATCAGCCGTGGGCGCGTCCGCGCGGGGCAGACCTGATCGCGGCGTCGTTGCGGTCGATCCACGCGACTCCCGGCGAAAAGCGAGGAGCGCTCTCGGTGGTCGTCGCCGACGATGATCCGGACATGCGCGAGCTCCTGTCGACGCTGATCCGGCAGGTCGCACCCGGTGCTGCCGTTCGGTACGCGACCGATGGAGCGGAAGCGCTTCGCCTCGTCCAGCGCGACCCACCCGATGTTCTGTTGCTCGACCTGCAGATGCCGAAGATGAACGGCCTCGAGGTCTGCATGTATCTGCGTGGAACGAGCTTGAGTGATCGGACCACGATCTGCGTGATCAGCAGCTACGGGGCCTCGCATCGCGCGGTCCTCAAGGGCCTCGGCGTCGTCGATATCGTCGGCAAGGAAGATGGTCCAGACGCGCTGGCGACGGCGATCTTCGCGCTGTTCCAGCGCTTCTCTCCGCCCCCTGCTCTGCCGGCCCAGGACAAACCGGGCACGGTCGGTGGCCGATACGTGCTCGAGCGCCAGCTCGGCGCCGGCGGCATGGGGCGCGTCTACGAAGCTCGGCATGTCCAGCTCGGGAAGCGGTTCGCGCTCAAG
>JAYVLW010000273.1:0-10285 GCA_043759315.1 Myxococcales bacterium | reverse complement strand
CCCGCAGATCCTGCGGTCGTTCGTCACGGACCGCGGCAAGATGATCCCGCGTCGCATCAGCGGCGCGAGCGCTCGCCAGCAGCGCGTGATTTCCACGGCTCTGCGGCGCGCGCGCATGCTCGCCCTCCTGCCGTTCACGGTCACGGGAGACTAGTCATGGCGATGCAAGTGATCCTCACGCAGGACGTCGACAACCTCGGCAAGGCTGGAGAGCTCGTCTCCGTCAAGCCGGGCTTCGGCCGCAACTACCTGGTGCCGCGCGGCCTCGCCGTCAGCGCCACCGTGCGCAACAAGAACCGTCTCGAGCACGAGAAGGCGTTGATCGAGCGCCGGGTGACCAAGGAGCGGGCGTCCGCGACCGAGATCGCCGCGAAGCTCAACGTCATGACGCTCCAGTTCGAGCGCAACGTCGGCGAGGACGAGAAGCTGTTCGGCTCCGTCACGAACCGCGACATCCAGGAGCAGCTCAAGCGCGCTGGTGTCGATATCGACCACCGCTTGATCCAGCTCGAGCAATCGGTGAAGGCGCTCGGCAAGTACGAGGTGATCGTTCGCCTCGCGGCCGGCGTCACGGCGAATCTGAAGTTCTGGGTCGTCGGCAAAGACAAGTGATGCCGTGCCCGCAAGGGCACGCCCGGCGCGAAACGGACGTAGCGCATCGGCGGTAGAGTTGTCGTCATGTACCGCCCGATGCGAGTGGCGCTCCTCGTGTTGGCGACAGCCGACGGCTGTTCGAGCAGCGCACCCGAGCCCGCGACGGAACCGCCGCCGTTGGGCACGGTGGGGGAGTGGCGTCGGATCGATGGGCAGGCCGCCTTCCTTTGGTGGCGTCCTCACTGCGGATCCACGTTCGCGCCCACGTCCCAGCGCCGACGGCTCGACTGCACGCCCGGCGGACCTCGGCCGCTCGAGCTCCGCACCAACGGTTCCGAGGTTCAGGATCCCGTTTCGGGCGCGTGGACGAAGCTCATCGGCGGCGGTGCCATCTGGAACGCCGACGAGGCGTACGCCCTGGCCGATGGTCGTGCCATCGTGATCCGCCACTCGGTCGATGAATCGGAGACTCGCATGCGCGGCCTCGAACAGGACTCGCGGTTTCGCAACACCGCGATCGGCATCGCCGGCCCAGGTGGCATCGTCCGCGATCTCCGGCTGCCGTTCGACACGCTGATCCTCCAACCCGAGCTCCGGATCGAACGCAAAGCTGTCGTCGTCCTGGGCGGGATGCTGGTCACGTCGAAGATGAGATACGCGGGTGGCGGCTGCGAACACCCTCCGCCGGGCGTCGGATGCGATCCGGCGCCGCCGGCGTACGCGTACGAGCAACGTTCGAACGCCGCGACATGGGCCATGCAACTGATTCCCTGACACGGGAGCGGCCGCGCCATCGGCGGCGACAACCGACGAGTTGTTCGTAGGCGCACGGCAGCGCTATCGCGACTGGTTACCGACGACGCGCTAGGCGGTTTCAGACCGCCGGTGTACCTTCCTGCGATGGCGCGCAACCGGGTGCTGCCGCACCAGAGCGATGCCGAGGCGTCGATCCTCGGCGGCGTGATCTTGCGCAACGAGGTCCTGATCAACCTCGAGACCCTCGAGGTCGATGACTTCTACGAGCTCAAGCACAAGGTCGTGTGGCAGGCGATCCGCAACCTCGAGGCGGCGGCCAAGCCGATCGATATCGTCACGCTCGAGAACGAGATCGAGAAGCAGGGCAAACTCGATGCGATCGGCGGCGTCGCGTTCCTCGGCGAGTTGACGCTGCGGGTGCCCACCGCCGACAACGTGCTCGCGTACGCGGAGATCGTCGGCGACAAGCATCAGGCGCGAAAGCTGATGCTCGCGTCGAACGAGATCCACGAGAAGGGCTACGAGGACGGCCTCGAGGTCCGCGACTACCTCGACGAGGCCGAGGCGAAGATCTTCGAGGTCACGCAGCGCAAGGACAAGTCCGGTCCCGAGTCGGTGAAGTCGCTGGTCAAGAAGGTGTTCAGCTCGCTCGACGAGCGCTTCAAGTCCGCCGGTGGCATCACCGGCGTGCCCACCGGGTTCACCGATCTCGACGCCAAGACCGCCGGTCTCCAGCCCACGGAGCTCATCATCCTCGCGGCGCGCCCCGCGATGGGCAAGACCTCGTTCGCGCTGTCGCTCGCGCAGAACGCGGCGACCTCCGGCGGCTGGCCGTGCCTCGTGTTCTCGCTCGAGATGTCGTCCACGCAGCTCGCCGAGCGCATGCTGTGCTCCGAGGCGAAGGTCGATTCGTCCGCGCTGCGTCGTGGCCAGCTGCAGCGGCAGGACATGACGAACCTGACGTACGCGGCGGCCACGCTCTCGAAGGCGCCGATCCTGATCGACGACACGCCGGCGCTGTCGCTGCGCGAGGTCCGCGCGCGCGCGCGCCGGTTCCGCCAGAACAAGGAGCTGTTCGGCGACAAGAAGTTCGGCCTGATCCTGATCGACTACCTCCAGCTCATGCGCGGCTCGCCACAGGCGGCGAAGGCATCGCGCGAGCAGGAGATCAGCGAGATCTCCCGCGGCCTCAAGAGCCTCGCGAAGGAGCTGCACTGCCCGGTGCTCGCGCTCTCGCAGCTCAACCGATCACTCGAGCAACGCACCGACAAGCGGCCTCAGCTCTCCGACCTGCGTGAGTGCGTGACCGGCGATACGCTCGTTGCGCTGGCCGACGGCCGCCACGTTCCGATCGAGTCGCTCGTCGGCACCACGCCCGAGGTCATCGCGATGATGCCCGACGGGAAGCTCGTCCCGGCGCACAGCGACAAGGTGTGGTGCGTCGGAACCAAGCCCGTGTTCGAAGTGCGGCTCGCGAGCGGCCGGCGCATTCGCTGCACGGCGAAGCACCGCCTGTACGGGCCGGATGGATGGAGGCGCGTCGAGGAGCTCGCCGTTGGAGATCGCCTCGCGATCGCGCGCAAGCTCCCCGCCCCGGCACAGCCTGTCAAGTGGTCCGACGCCAAGGTCGCTCTACTCGGGCAGTTGATTGGCGACGGGAGCTATCTCAACCAGCAGCCCCTCAGATACACGACGGAGTCCGAGGACAACGCGCAGGCGGTGGTCGAAGGCGCGGTGGAGCTCGGATCGCCGGTGAAGCGCTATGCGGGCCGCAGGAACTGGTTCCAGCTCCTGATCAGTGGCAACGGAAACCGCTGGCACCCGGCGGGCGTGAACAAGTGGCTGCGCGATCTCGGTGTGTTCGGACAGCGCTCGCACGAGAAGCGAGTGCCGAGTGAGGTATTCCGCCTCAGCAACGAGCAGATCGCGTACTTCCTCCAGCACCTGTGGGCCACCGACGGCTGCATCTGGGTGGACGAGAAAGACGATCGAGCGCGGGTCTACCTCGCAACGACGAGCATCGGGCTCGCCGGAGATGTGATGGCGCTGCTCGCTCGACTCGACATCGTCGGTCGGATGAAGGAGATCGGACAGGGCAAATACAAGCCACAGTACCCGGTGGAAATCTTCGGCATCGAGCAGCAGCGGCGATTCGTCGAGACCGTCGGCGCCCATGGCCCGCGGGTCTGCCAGGCCGCCGCACTCGAGTGCTACCTCGATGAGATGTCGGTCTCGAACGCGAACGTCGACACTCTTCCGCTCGAGATCTTCGAGCGCGTGAAGCTCGTCATGGGCGAACGTGGCTACAACAGCCATTCGCTCGCCAAGGCACGACAGGCCCGCAGCGGGAAGAGCACCGCAGGCAGCCAGATCTTCAAGAAGGCTCCGTCGCGGAGACTCGTTGCTGAGTACGCAGAGCTTCTAGATGACGACGTCCTGCGTTCTGCTGCCACGAGCGATGTGTTCTGGGATCGCGTCCTCTCGATCGACGCAGCCGGTGAGAAACCCGTCTACGACCTGACCGTTCCAGGCCCTGCGTCGTGGCTAGCCAACGGTTCGATCGTCTCCCACAACAGCGGCGCGATCGAACAAGATGCCGATGTTATTATGTTTATTTACCGCGACGTCGTCTACAACAAGGACGCCGAGAACCCGAACGTCGCCGAGGTGATCCTCGGCAAGAACCGTCACGGCGCGACCGGCATGGTCGAGACGCACTTCGAGGGCCGCTACACGCGGTTCGAGAATCTGTCGACCCGCAGCGATGGGGGCGGCGGCGGTGGCGGCGGCGGCTACGGCCACTAGTCGCCCAAGCTACCTGGCGCGTATCATCGCAGGGTGATGGTCTCGGCGCGGTGTCTGCTCGTGCTCTGCTGTGCTGGCGCGTGCGGCACCGATGCGTCCACCCCGATCGTGCCGGTCGGGATGCCGCCGCTCGGCGAGCCACCCGCGCACGTGGTCGGTGGGTTCTCGATCGCGCTCCCGACGATCACGCTCGCGCCGGGCGCGGAGACCTATCCGTGCTGGGTGTTCCCTCTCGAAGTGACGGGCCCGTCGCGCGTCGTGGGCGGCGCCGTCCTGCGCACCGCACCGGGGCTGCACCACGGCAACATCACGAGCCGCCCGAAGACGGGTGACGGGATCCGGCCGTGTCCGTCGGGCGCGGGCAACGAGGGCACCGACATCATCAACGGCGGCATGGTGCTGTTCGGCTCCTCGACGCAGAAGGCCGGTGAGGAGTGGTACCGGTTCCCGGACGGCGAGGGATACCGCGTGCGCGATGGCTTCGAGATCGTCGCGCGGATGCACTACCTGAACCCGACCGATCAGCCGATGACGGTCGCGCCGAGCTACGAGTGGTTCGCCATCGACGAGGCCTCGCTCGTCCACGAGCTCGGGCCGTTCTTGTGGATGTACCAGAACTTCCAGATCCCGCCGCGGGCGGATCTCACCGCGGCCGCGGACTGCTTCCTGCCCAACGATCACCCGTCGCACATCGTGACGATGCTCCCGCACATGCACGCGCTCGGCCGTGCGCTGACCGGCAGCTTCCTCGGCGGCCCGCTCGATGGCCAGCCGTTCCTCGACTCCCAGGGCTACAACCCCGACGACGGCGTGCTCGTGCAGTACGAACCGCCGGTCGACCTGACCGAGGCCTCGGGCGTCCACTTCTCCTGCACCTGGCACAACACGTTCGACAAGGTGATCGTCGAGGGCGTTGGCGACAACGAGATGTGCATGGTGTTCGGCTACGCCTGGCCGGTCACGAAGGCGTACTCGTTGATCGCAGATCCGACGAACTGCTTGATGTTTCCCACGCCAGCGCCGCCGTGACTCCTCGAGCCCGGACGCCTGCCTGCTAGGCTAGGGCGATGAACCGAGTCGCCTGGAGATACCCGCTCGCGGCCGTGATCGGCGGCGGTGCGGGCTTTGCGTACTACGTGTTCCTCGGCTGCGACTCGGGTTGAGCGTGGAAGAGCAACCCGGTCATCACCACGCTGCTCGGCGTGATGTTCGGGCTGCTCCTGGTCGGCGGTCGCCGATCGAGCGAGTGAGACCGTCAACGGTGACGACGGGCGGGATCGCGGGTCATGCAATGTCGCGGGCTTGGCGCGGCGCATCCGTTGCTCTACCCGCGACATGACCAAGGCTGTGGTGCTTGCGTGCGTCCCGCTGGCGGGATGTTTGACGTTCTCCGACTTCGATCTCGGCCGCGCGGTCCCCGAGCAGACGCTGATGGGGAGTCCGGTCCGCGCGCCGCTGCAGTCGGCGTTTCCGTTCGCCATGGACCTCGATCTGTCCGAGCACCTCGCGAAGTTCGATGGCAGGCGACCCGTTCAGGTCCTGCTCGCCTCGCTCGAGCTCACCGTCACCGCGACCGCCACCCCCGCCGGCGACGTGGATGACTTCGGGTTCATCGACGAGCTGCACGTGTTCATCAGCTCGAGCCGCGAAGGCACCGCCTTGCCACGCGTGGAGATCGCGCACGCGAAGCACCGCGGGCCAGTGTCGACGATCCCGTTCGCGGTGGAGCCGACCATCGACCTCAAGCCCTACGTGAGCGAGCTCGCGAAGGTCGATGCGGTCGTCAGCGGCACCGTACCGAGCGACGACATCTCGTTCGACGGCCGCGGCGTGGTCACGGTCCACCCGCTGTAGCTCAGAACCTCCTGGCGATCTGCGCCGTGCCACCCGCGGCGACGTCGACCTCGGCGGTCTTCGCCTTGCGCGACGACACCTCGAGCAGCGTGATCTTGTGGACGCCGGGCGCCAGCGTCAGCGTCTTCGGCGTCATCTGGTTCGTCGACCGACCGTCGATGTAGATCAGCGCGGCAGGGGTGCTCGTGATCGTGACCTTGCCCGGGCCGGTGCCCTTCGCCGCGGACTTCGCCGGCTTCGTCGGTTCGGCGAGTGCGACGGCGATCGGATCGGACTTGCGGCCGCGCACCGGAGCGGCGACCGGCTTCGGTTCGGATCGCGCCACGCGGGCGACGACGCGCGCGGGTGCGGGCGATGACGACGTCCGCGCGCGATGCTTGCGCCGCTTGACGACGGTGGTCGCCTCCATCTCGATCTCGTCCTCGGTGGGCTCGCTGATCGCGACCGCCACCGCGGTCTGCTCCTCGACGGCGGGCGTGACGACGGCGACGGTGTCGACCTGTGCCGAGATCGTCGGCTGGACCACCGTTGGCTTCCACGTTGTCGTGCGTGGTCCGGCCTCGTCGACCATCGCGGCGCCGACAGTGACTGGCGCGACCACAGGTTCGGGCGCGACCGCGGCCGAGATCGCCTGCGCGGGCGCGGGCGTCACGGCCATGACGACCGGAACCTCGCGCTTGTGGCCGCCCTGCCCGCCGTGCACGAGGTAGCCACCGACGAACATCATCAGCACCGCGAGGCCGGCGAACGGAAGCGCGCACTTCTGGAGCATCGCGACGAACTCGGTCGGCGGTACATCGGGCTGGGCGACCTCGCGCGGACGGGGCAGCGCGGCGACGCGCACGGTCTCGAGGTGATCCTCGAACGGGCGCGACGCGCTCGCGGGTAATGCCGGGCGCACATGCCACGCCTGTGGTGGAAGCGCGTCGTACCGCTCGACGCGCTCGGTGGCGTCGGCAGCCGCGTGGTACGGCGCCGGCGGCAGCGGCGCGGGCGTGAGCAGGGCGTACTGCGGCAGGATCGGCTGCGGCATCGCTAGCGGTGCGCTGCCCACCGCGAACCGTGGATCCGCGCCGAGCGCGTGCGGGTCCACCGTGGTCGCTGCCTCGTCATCGTCGTAGTCGTGGAGTGGCACCATCGGCGGCGTCGCATTCGGCGCGCGCCGGCGAGGCAGCGGGGCGGGTGGCGCCACTGGGCGCGCGGTGACGAACAGGTCGTCCTGCGCATCGCCGCTGTGATCGATGATCCGCCCCTGAACGAGGTGGATCAGATCGTTGATCGCCGTCGATTCCTGCTTCGACATGGGGACTCCGGATCGGGGAGCGCTGCACGGGGTGCGCCACCTGCCAGCGGCGCAATCTCGGTACGTTCGGTGGGGATCTGTGGCTGGTCGGCCTGCGCTGGCAACCAGACCTGCCGGAGACTCTCGAACCCGGACACAGGCAACCACACGCTTTCATGGGATAAGATGACGACGTGCCGAACCCTGTGCCGGGAACGATCCTCGGCGCCTATCGCGTCGAGGGGACGCTGGGCGCCGGGTCGATGGGCGAGGTGTTCAGGGGCGTCGACACGGGCCTCAATCGGAGGGTCGCGATCAAGATCCTCTCGGAGAAGCACAAGGACAGCCCCGAGCTGCGCGCACGCTTCGTGCGCGAGGGACGCGCGGTCGCGGCGATCAGCCACCCGAATGTCGTGCAGGTGTTCGCAAACGGCACGTTCGACGAGCGCCCGTACATCGCGATGGAGCTACTCGACGGCACGGATCTCGGGACCACCGTCGAGAAGCAGGGTGCGCTCGATTCGCTGGCCGCCGCGCACGCCGTCCTCGATGCCGCGCAGGGGCTCGCCGCGGCGGCCAAGGCCGGCCTGATCCACCGCGACGTCAAGCCATCGAACCTGGTGCGCCAGAGCGATGGCCGCGTGAAGGTCACGGATTTCGGGCTCGCAAAGCCAGTCGATCCGGGCGCCGAGCCGGCGCTGACCGCGATGGGCGTCGTCGTCGGAACGCCCGACTACATCGCACCCGAGCAGGCGCGCGGCGAGGCGATCGACGAGCGCGTCGATATCTACGCGCTCGGCGGCACGCTGTACTTCCTTCTCGTCGGCATTCCTCCGTTCCGTACCGGCAAGCCGCAAGAGGACAAGTACCTGAAGGTGGTCGCCCGGCACCTGCGCAACCCGGCGCCCGATGCCGCGACCGCGAACCCATCGGTGGATCCCGAGCTCGCGCAGCTCGCGCGCCAGATGATGGCGAAGAAGCCCGCCGAGCGGCCCGGCTACATCGAGCTCGTCGAGAAGCTCTCGGGCATCCTCGCGCGGCTCGATCCAGGATCGGTGCCGATGCTGATCAACTCGGCGCGCGAGCGGTCGCGCCCGAACATGATCCTCCCACCCGATGGTGGCGCGCCGCTCCTCAACAACACGATGGACAAGTCGGCCACCGTCAGCGACGGCGGCGACATCGACTTCGCACCGCCGCCGCGGGCGTTCCCCGGCTGGCTCGTCGCGATCACGCTCGCGAGCATCGCGCTGTTCGTCGCCGGCCTCGTGGTCTACCTGCGCGCGGGCGATGGCGCGAGCGGAGCGACACCATCGCCCGCGGATGCAAGCGCGGCAGCGGCCGGTTCGAGCGACGGCGGCATCAAGGGCGGCACCCCGATCGGGATGCTCGCGGTCAAGAAGGCCGACGGCACGGTCGCGTTCTACGTCGACGCGCAGCCCCTCTCGACGGCGGTCTACAAGAAGTTCGATCCGAAGCACGAGCAGGACGGCAAGCCCGACGACCCCGTCATCAACATCTCGTACAACAACGCCCGCAGCTACGTCGGCAGCTTCGGTGCGCGCCTGATGACGAGCGCCGAGTGGGATGCCGCCGCGGTGACCCCCGGCTTCATCATGCCGCCGAGTATCCTCGAGTGGGTCGACTCGCCCGACGAGAAGAAGAAGGTCACCCGCTCCCACGGCAAGAACGTCATCCGCGCAGACGAGAAACAGAAGGACGTGACGTTTCGGATGGCCCGGAATCCTTAGGAAAGTTGGCCGACCGCGCGAGGCGCAAATCGGCCTGTGTGTATAGTCTCGAAGGTATGAGCAGCGACGTCGATCAGCTCGTGGAGATCATCGCCAAGCGCGTCCAGGAGCGGCTGAACGGCAGCCCTGCGAAGCTGGCGCTCGCCCCGCGGGATCGCGGTGAGTGCAATGATGACTCGGCTCCGGGCGAGGACTGTGCGAGCTGCGGCTCGTGCGTGGTCCGCCGGCCGTGGAGCGTGCGCGCGATGGAGGGCGCCGGAGCGATGCGCGTGGGCGCGATGCCCGGCGTCGGCGCGGTCCCCGGCGACATGGCGAAGCTCATCGATCACACGCTGCTCAAGCCCGAGGCCACGCGCGACGAGGTCGTCAAGCTGTGCGAGGAGGCGCGCAAGCACCGGTTCGCGAGCGTCTGCGTGAACACCACGTGGGTCGGCGTGTGCAAGTCTCTGCTCGCGGGCACCGACGTGATGGTGTGCGCGGTGGTCGGCTTCCCGCTCGGCGCGATGGCGCCAGGTGCGAAGGCGTACGAGGCGCGCGACGCCGTCCGCGCTGGCGCGAAAGAGATCGACATGGTGATCAACATCGGCGCGCTCAAGTCGCGCGACTACGAGACCGTGTTCGAGGACATCTGCCGCGTGGTCAAGGCCGCGGCGCCAGCGGGCGTCAAGGTCATCCTCGAGACCAGCGCGCTCGATACCGAGCAGAAGATCATCGGCTGCGCGCTGTCGAAGCTCGCGGGCGCGGCGTTCGTCAAGACCTCGACCGGGTTCGGCAAGGGCGGCGCGACCGTCGAAGACGTCGAGCTGATGCGGCGCATCGTCGGTAGCGACGTCGGCGTCAAGGCATCGGGCGGCGTGCGCACGGCGGAGGACGTGCTCAAGATGGCGCAGGCCGGCGCGAACCGCCTCGGTGCCTCGGCGTCGGTCGCGATCGTCACCGGCACCGCCACCGCCAAGGGCGGCTACTGAGGACGGATCCGAAACCCGCCGACGCCTGGTGGGACCCGGAGGACCGCGAATGGGTCCACGGCGCGAAGGATGACGAAGGGCGACTGATCGGCGAGGTTCGCTACTGGAACGCCGACGGTGCCTTGATCTCCACCGCCGAGCATAGAGTCGGCAAGCCGCACGGCATCCGGCGCAGGTACTACCGCACCGGCGAGATCGCGCAGGACTCGCGCTGCGTCGATGGGGTGCTGAACGGCGAGCGCCGCTACCTGCGATCGGCCGCTCCGGCGATCGTT
>JAYVLW010000272.1:0-4850 GCA_043759315.1 Myxococcales bacterium | reverse complement strand
GAGCGACCAGCGATCGAGCGATCCGGTATCGAGGCCCGCGTGATCGGAGACGATCAAGCGCCAGGTTCCGGCGGCGCTCGTGCCCGGCGGTAGCTCGAGCGTGAAGGTCCCGCGGAGGTCATTGGCGCCGCTCCCCGTGCCGTCATGCACGGAGACGCGGTGGTTCTGCGGCGTCAGCAGCTCGACGCGCAGGTCGCTCTTGTAGGTGTGTCGCAGATCGATCGAGACCTTCGCCGACGTGAAGGCCTTCTCGGTGTGGCTGGAGCTCGGGATCACGAGCTTGCTCGCGACGTAGCTCGCGGCCTTGTCGACCTCGATCAGATCTTCCCAGTCCTGGTGCGCGGGCGGCTTCAGCGCCACCGCGGTATCGCGCTTCACGTCGCGGCCGTCGATGTTGACCTTCGTGGTCGCATCGCCCCAGCCGAAGTGCACGTTGACGATCGGCGTGGCGAGCGGCAGCGAGGTGCTGGCCGTCTCGGGCAATCCAGCGTCGGTGGTCGAGAGCTCCGCGACCCGCGGGTAGGAGATGAAGTAGCGGCCGCCCGCGTAGCGCGTCGGCGCGGTGAGCGTGTACTCGACGATCGACGTCGTCTTCGGCATCACCGGGAACACCTGAAGCGACAGCGTGTCGGCCCACATCCACGCGAGCAGGGCCGGATCCTTCGGCTTGAACTGGCCAAGGCCGGTCATCTCCTCGTAGAGCTTCGCGGCAGCCTCGCGCTCCATGAGCACGCCCGTGTGCCAGGTCCCCTTCGCGTTGATCCTGAGGCCGATCGCCGCCGCGCCGTAGGGCAGGCCGAGCTGGAGCTCCACCTGCTCTGCGACATCGCCCCGGTGCGCGAACATCCGGCGCACCGTGTAGGTGGCGATCCCATTCTCGATCTTGATGTCGACGGTGTGGGAGGTCTCCTCCAGCGGCATCGATCGCGTGGCCGAGAGTTGATCGGCCCGGGCGGGGGAGATCAGGGCGACCAGCGCGACGCAGCCGGCGAGTCGGAGCATGTTGCTAGGACACCCGCTCCCCGGTTCGGTTCCACGGATCGACTATCGGCCCATCGCGCGCGACGGCCGATGGGGCTCGTCACCGCGCAGCTCGGCGAGTGCCTCGCCCGGGAGCGGGAACCAGCGTAGCTCCTCGAAGTCCGCGTTACGCGGAGGATCCTTGAGCTCGAGCGAGCGGAACTTGTCGGCGCTCGCGGTGATGATGCGGCGCGCCTCCTCGAGATAGTTCGGCAGCGCCCACTCGGGCTCGCTGGCGTGTCGGGATCGGTAGGCGAGCTTGCCGGTGCGGTAGGACAGCTCGCCGAGGCGCATGACCGACGCGTCGATGGTGTTGCGGTGGCGCCACGAACCGGTGTCGGGATCGAACGCGTAGTCCGGAAGCAGCCGCCAGCCGTCATTCGCGATCAGGTGGATCGCGTCGAGCAGGAACTGGAACTGGGTCTCCGACAGGAAGTAGTTGAAGTTGACGCGCACCCATCCGGGCTTGATCCCCTCGCACCCGCGCACGATCTCTCGCTCGAACTCCTTGCTGGTCTCGATGTCGATCCCGAGCAAGCGATGGCCGTACGGACCCGCGCAGCCGCAGCCGCCGCGCGACTGGATGCCGAACAGGTCGTTGAGCAGCGCCACCACGAAGTTGTGGTGGAGGTACGCCGTGCGGTGGCGGACGACGAACGAGACGATCGAGAGCCGCCACGCCGATTGGTTGCCGAGGATGTACAGGTTCGGGTTCGCCGACCACGACTTGATCGCGCGGTCGATGAAGTCGACCTCGCGCTCGCGGATCGCCTCCGCGCCGACCGCTTCCTTGAGCTGGAACACGAGGCCCGCGCGGATCGATTCGATGATCGCCGGCGTGCCGCCCTCTTCTCGATGCACCGGATCCGTGACGTACCGGTGCTCGCTCTGGTTGACGTACGCGACCGTGCCGCCCCCCGGGCACGTCGGCACCGTGTTGCGCAGCAGCTGGCGCTTGACCACCAGGACCCCCGGCGTCTGCGGGCCGCCGATGAACTTGTGCGGCGAGATGAACACCGCGTCCTTGGCGGCGAGCGGATCGCCGGGGTTCATCGCGATGTCGATGTACGGACCGGCCGCGGCGTAGTCCCAGAACGAGTAGGCGCCGTGCTGGTGCAGCAGGCGCGAGATCGCGTCCGTGTCCGACGCGATCCCCGTGACGTTCGATGCCGCGGAGAAGCTCCCGATCTTGAGCGCGCGGTCGGCGTGCCGCTTCAGCTCCGCTTCGAGGTTCGCGAGATCGACGTGACCATCGGCGTCCTCGTGGATCACGATCACGTCGGCGATCGACTCGCGCCACGGGAGCTCGTTCGAGTGGTGCTCGAACGGGCCGATGAACACGACCGGGCGGTCGGCCGCGGGGATCCGCTCCGCGAGCTGGTAGCGCGCGTCGAGATCCGCGGGGATCCGGAGGTTCAGGCAATCGATCAACTTGTTGATCGCACCCGTCGCGCCCGACCCGGTGAAGATCACGACGTCGTCTTCGCCGCCGCCCACCGCGGTGTGGATGATCTGGCGCGCGTCGTCGCGGAACTGCGTGGTCTGTCGCCCCGTGCCGGAGGTCTCGGTGTGCGTGTTCGCGTAGAGCGGCATCACCTCGTCGCGAATGAACGACTCGATGAACGCGAGCGAGCGACCAGACGCCGTGTAGTCCGCGTACGTCACGCGGCGAACCCCGTAGGGACCTTCCAGCGCGCTGTCATCGCCGATGATCGACGAGCGGATCGTCTCGATCAGCCGGGCACTCGCGGGATGCATGCACCTCGGATAACACGGCTCTGGCCCCTGGAACGAGCAGTTTGGGATCCCGACGGTGATCGAGCCGGGACGGCGGGGCAATTGTCCCACGCACCGCTTCGCGCTGCTGCGCGCCCCACGCACGTGGGGCGTGCAACGTCGCGGCTCGCCTCTCGCGCGCAGGTCGCCGCTGACGGAGTCTCACTCCATTCTATGTAGCCATACCGGCCTTCGTAGATGATGTTACGGCCAGATAGGTTACCTATATGGCTCTATCCTCGCTTCATGGTAGGATCTGGCTACATTAGACATGGCCACCAACCTCATAGGACGCCAGCGCGAACGCGACGTTCTCGACCGCGCGATGGCTTCTACGGAAGCCGAGCTCGTGGCCATCTATGGCCGACGGCGTGTGGGCAAGACCTACCTGATCCGCGAAGTCCTCGGCGCCGAGATCTGCTTCGAGCTGACCGGTGCGCACAGCGCGACATTGCGGACCCAGCTGGGCAACTTTGCGGCCGCACTCCGGCATTCGCTCGATCCAAAGTGCTCCATTGTCCCGGACGACTGGCGGTCGGCGTTCGAGCAGTTGCGGGCTGCACTCCGAAAGCGTCGGGCTGGTGCTCGCAAACGTGTGGTTTTTCTGGACGAGCTTCCATGGCTCGCCGCTCGGCGCTCCGAGTTCCTCCCGGCTTTCGAGCATTTTTGGAACTCGTGGGCGGTCACCCAGCGTGACCTCGTCGTCGTCGTGTGCGGGTCGGCGGCGGCGTGGATGGTGCGCGAGCTCTTGCAAGCCCGTGGCGGTCTCCACAATCGAGTCACTCGCAAGATCCGGCTGGCTCCGTTCACGATCGCGGAGACCGAGCAGTATCTTCTCTCCCGAGGAATCGACCTGGGGCGCTATCAGACGCTCGAGCTCTATTCCGCCCTCGGTGGCATTCCGCACTACCTCAGGCACCTCGAACGCGGCGACTCTGCAAGCACTGCCATCGATCGCATGTGTTTTGCGCGCGACGGCGAGCTTCACGACGAGTTCAACCAGCTCTACAGTTCCCTGTTCGAGCACTCCGAACGCCACGTCGGGTTGATCCGCGCGCTCGCCAAGGCGCCATCCGGCTTGACCCGTAGCGAGCTCGTCGTCGCTTCGGCGGTGCCATCAGGCGGGACGATCAGCCGCACCCTCGACGAGCTCGAGATGTCTGGGTTCGTTCTCCGGATGCCGCAGCTCACTCGGGCGAAGCGCGACGCGATCTATCGGCTTGGCGACGAGTATTCGCTGTTCTTTCTGAAGTGGATCGAGACGCATCGCGGGCGCGCAGATGGGATCTGGATCAACCGTCGAGGCACTCCAGCCTGGCGCGCCTGGAGTGGTTACGCGTTCGAAGGGATGTGTCTCAAGCACGTCGCTGCCATCAAGCGGGCACTCGGGATCGATGCCGTAGAGACCATCGAGGCGGCATGGAGCCATCGACCATCTAGCACGGGCGACCACGGTGCTCAGATCGATCTGGTGATCGATCGCAAGGATGCGACGATCAACGTGTGCGAGATGAAGTTCTCGGAGAACCCGTTCACGATCGACAAACGCTACGCTGGCGAGCTTCGCACAAAGCGTGACGTCTTCCGAAGAGTTACGGCCACCCGCAAGGCTGTGGTCTTGACCATGATCACGACCTACGGGGTCGTGCCGGGTGCCTATACGACGGAGCTCGTCGACAAGGCACTCACGATGGACGCCCTGTTCGAGCGGTAGCCGAGCGCGTGCATCCTCGACTGAGGATAGGCGAGTTCAGTCATGACGCCGAATCGACGGCGATCATCTCGAAGGCACCAATTCAGGGCTTCGCCGCGGCCAGCGCGACCTCGACTTCGCGCGCCGAATCTGTGGCCGAGACCGCGACGCCGGCGCAGCCGAACAGGCCGGCGCTGGCGTCGCTCACGCACGCCTGATACGAACCCGGGGCGACGTCGTGGAACTCCATCGGCTTCGCGGCGTCCATGCCTCCGAACAACATCGGCGTCGCGGCCCACCGCGTCTGGTCGGCCTTCGCGAGCGCTGCCGTCGTGGGTGCGGGCCCGGTGACGAGCCAGTA
>JAYVLW010000271.1:0-7372 GCA_043759315.1 Myxococcales bacterium | reverse complement strand
GCGGGCTCCGAGGGCCTCCTCGACGATCGGATGTTCGACACCGCGACGCGTCTCGACTGTCGCCGCGAGACGTTCGACGATGCCGTGCGCTGCGTCCCGGCGGTCACGATCCAGGCGACCACGCTGTACGCGCAGGGCTGCATGCTCCCCGTCCCGGTCGCCGAGCTGCCGGAGCGATCGTGCACGCCGATCGGCTTTGCCACCACCTACTCCGACGAGGGCGTGCTCCAGATCCGCGCGATCGGTGATCGGCTGACCCCCCCCCTGTACAGCCCCTCCTCCGGCACCTGCGCGCCCTACGTGCCGCCGCAGGGCCGGGTGGTGCGCGCGGTCGGCCCGCCGATCTCGATGGAGACCTTCGTCGGCGGTCACGCCGCAGGGGAGCGCTAGCGATGCGCGCCCTCGTGGTGTTCGCGCTGCTCGCGGGGTGCAGCGACGAGCTCGTGCCACCGCGGCTCGCCTCGGCGACGCCCGATCACGGCCCGCTCCTCGGCGGCACCACGATCGTCCTTGGCGGGGTCGGCTTCGACCGAAGCACCCCGGTGCGCGTGTTGATCGGCGGTCGCGAGGCACCGCTCGCGCGCGCGACCGGAGACACCACACTCGAGGTCGTGATCCCGCCGGGCGATCGCACCGGCGATGCCGAGGTCATCCTCCTTGCCGATCGCACCACGACCTCGGCCGCGCACCTGTTCCACTACAGCGCACCGGCGGTGATCGACACGGTGGCTCCCGCCGAGGTGCTCCACGACTCGACGACCACGACGGTCACGGTCACCGGCCACGGCTTTCTCGAAGAGGCCGCGGGCAAGCTCGACGTCCTCGTCGACGGGCAGCTCGCCACGGACGTCGTCGTGCGCAGCGACTCCACCCTGACGTTCACCGCACCACCGGGCACCGCGTTCGTGCAACCAGACCTCCAGGTCCTCGATCTGCGCGGCACGGCGAAGAAGCCACGCGGGTTTCGCTATCGCCCCGGTCCGCGCGGTGGGCTCGTGCTGTTCTCGCGGTTCGGCGGCGCGTTCGCGGTGTTCTTCGATCCCGCTGCCGGAACGAGCTTCGCGATCCCGAGACTCGCCACGGCCTCCACGTTCACCACCGTCGTGCTCGACGAGCATGGCGAGTACTGGGCGTTCGATCGCGGCCAGCGCTGGGGACGCATCGACATGCGCACCCAGGACCTCGTCGCACCGACCCAGACCACCGTGCTGTTCCCGGCCATGGTGCGCGTGGGCAGCCGCTACTACGCGATCGAACGCTACACGCAGCAGTTCGGCCGGTTCGACCCCTCGACCGCGATGTTCACGCCGATCGGCGCGGTGCCGTGCTGCGGCTCCTACGGTCTCGCATCGGATGGCACCACGCTGTGGATCGTCGGGCGCGCCGCGGGGACCGTCGCGATCTCCACCATCGATCCGGCCACCGGCGCGCTCGGCCCGGCGGTCCCCATCGTCGCGACGGCCGGGCTGCACATCGAAGAGCTGCGCTGGTTCGGCGGCGTGCTCTACGGCACGAACGCGAACCAGACGCTGCTCGCGATCGATCCGACGACCGGGGCGACGACGGTCATGCCGGTGAGCCCGGGGCGGGCGAATGCGATGGAGAGGGCGGACTGAGGGGCGGACGACGTCTCGTGACGCGAAAGTTACGACATCGAGGGAAGCATCGTCGCAGTGGTTTTCCCGCGCCGGAGGCCCCGTGCTCGGCTATTCTCGGGCGATGCAACCCGGTGGCAAGGCTGAGCACGCGCCCGCACCAACCGAAGCCGCCGCCCCACAAGCGCACGCCGCCCCGGCATCCGCGCCCGGCGCTGGCCTCGCGCTGATCCAGAACATGGCCGGCGCCGAGCCGGGCGTGGTCGCCCAGGCTGCCAACAAGCATCCCACCGAGTGGCCCCACATCGCCGAGTGGTTGCACAAGGCCCGCGGCAACGCGTTCGTCCAGCGCGTCCTCGCGAAGATGAATGGCACCGAGAACGAGCTCGACCTCGCATCGCTCACGCCCGAGCAGCGCGAGCAGTACGCGACGATCAAGCAGCGTGATCCCAAGATCACCGAGAAGGATGCGATTCACGAGGCCAAGATCGCGCGCCCGCTGTCGTCTGACGACAAGGCCGCGGTGCTCGCCGCCGCGACGAAGCTCGCCGCGGTCAAGCCGCGCCCGATCAACCCGGGGAACAACCCCAACGTCGTCCAGATCGAGGTCGCGTTCGACGGCACGTGGAACAACCGCGACGAGATGACGTTCGATTCCAATGCCGCGCTCGTCCACGATCTGTTCGAGGGCACCAAGCACTACGAGAAGGGAGTCGCCACCGATCCGTCGACGAGCATCGTGGGCGGCTACTTCGGCGCCGGCATCAGCAACCGCATCAACGACGCCTACGCGGATGTCGTCGCGCAGGTCAACGCGGCCAAGCAGGCCAACCCTCACGCCGAGGTGGTCCTCATCGTCAGCGGCTTCAGTCGCGGCTCGGCCGCGGCGCGCGCGTTCGCCAACATGCTCAACAAGCGCGGTGTCCCCGATACCTCGTCGGCGCAGAAGCCCGGTGGCGGCTTCTCCAAGATGCAACCGGCGCCCCGCATCGGCGCGATGATCCTGTTCGACACCGTCGGCTCGATCGGCATTCCGGGGACCAACCTCAACCCCGGCCTCGACCTCTCCATTCCGGCCAACGCCGAGAACGTCCTCCACCTCACCGCCGGCGACGAGAAGCGCGGCGGGTTCCCACTCTCGACGGCCAAGGACTCGCGCCACCCCGAGGATCCGCGCATCACCGAGATCGCGCTGCCGGGCGCGCACAGCGATGTCGGCGGCAGCTACGCCAACGACTACTCGAAGATCCCGCTCGCGATGGCGACTGACTACGCGCACCGTGCCGGCGCCAACGTCAAGCCGACGGCGATGCCCGACGTCAACAACCCCGCCCTGCGCCTCCACGACACCGGCGGCAGCGGCCCGCGCACGGTCTACGACAGCCACAACCCGACCGCCGACGCCGACGTCAAGCGCCGCGGTCCGTGACCCGCGACAGCCTGGGACACTGTGCCCGCCACCGCACCCGGTTAGCCATCGCCAGCCACAGCGGCGGATCTGGAGTGCGACACCGGCTATAACGACGCGGTGAAGACCTCGGCAAAGCTCGCCCTCCTCGTCAGTCTCGCCGTCGCACTCCCCGCGAGTGCGGCGCCAACCCCCAAGCAGGTGACCGCCGTCGAAGGCATCACCGAGTACGCGCTGCCCAACGGGATGCGCGTGCTGCTGTTCCCCGATCCTTCGAAGGAGACGTTCACGATCAACGTGACGTACCTCGTCGGCTCGCGCATGGAGGGCTACGGCGAGACCGGCATGGCGCACCTCCTCGAGCACATGTTGTTCAAGGGGTCGCCGAAGCATCCGAAGGTGTGGGAGGAGCTGCAGAAGCGCGGCGCCTCGAACAACGCCTCGACCTGGTACGACCGCACGAACTACTTCGAGACGCTACCGGCGAAGGACGACAACCTCGCATGGGCGATCGAGCTCGAGGCCGATCGCATGATCAACGCGAACATCGCGCAGACCGATCTCGACAAGGAGTTCTCGGTCGTCCGCAACGAGTTCGAGCTCGGCGAGAACAAGCCCGACCAGATCCTCTCCGAGCGGATGTGGTCCACGGCGTACCTCTGGCACAACTACGGCAAGTCGACGATCGGCTCGCGCGCGGACATCGAGAAGGTCCCGGCGGTCACGCTCAAGCGGTTCTACAAGAAGTACTACCGCCCGGATAACGCGATCGTGATCCTCGCCGGCAAGTTCGATCCGGCGAAGGCGCTCGGCCTCGTGGCGCAGCACTTCGGCGCCGTCGCGAACCCGCCGACCCCGATCGAGCCCACATACACCACCGAGCCGCAGCAGGATGGCGAGCGCGTTGTCACGCTCCGCCGCGCCGGCGACGTGCAGGTCGTCGGCCTCCTCTATCACATCTCCGCCGCGGCCGACCCGGACTACCCGGCGGCCGAGGCGATCGGCGAGATCCTCACCGACGAGCCCTCGGGCCGGCTCTACGTGGGCCTCGTCAAGGCGGGCCTCGCGACCTCGGTCAACTCCAGTCTGCTGCCGTTACACGACCCGGGCGTGATCGAGCTGTCGGCGAACGTGCCGGTTGGCAAGCCGATCGAGGTGGTCCGCGACAAGATGATCTCGATCGTCGAGGGCCTCGCGAAGTCGAAGATCACCGACGAGGAGCTCGCGCGGTTCCGCGCGAAGACCAAGAAGCGGTTCAAGCTGGCGTTCGCGAACAGCTCGTCGCTCGCGATCCAGCTCTCGGAGCTGATGGCCGCCGGCGACTGGCGCCTGATGTTCATGATCCGCGACCAGATCGCGAAGCTCGTGCCCGCCGATGTCGAGCGCGTCGCCGCCGCGTACCTGCGCGCGACGAACCGCACCGTCGGCATCTTCACGCCGACCAAGGACATCGAGCGCGCGCCGCTCAAGGAGACGCCGGACTTCAAGAAGGTCGTCGGCGACTACAAGGGCCAGCCGCCCGAAGCCGACGGCGAGAAGTTCGACGCTACGCTCGACAACATCGAGAAGCGCACCACCCGCACGGCGCTGGCGAACGGCATGAAGCTGACGATGCTGCCGAAGGTCACGCGCGGCCATGTGGTGCGCGCGCGCCTCACGATGCGCTACGGCACCGAGGCCGACTTCACGGGCAAGCGCCTCGCGGCCTCGGCGATCGACGACATGCTCGCGCGCGGCACCAAGAAGCACACCTTCCAGCAGCTCAAGGATCAGTGGGACCTCCTCGAGGCGCAGGTCGGCTTCACCTCGCAGCCCGGCGCCGTCGACGTCTCGATCCAGACCACGCGCGACAACTTCCCGGCGGTGCTCGCACTCGTCGACGAGGTCCTCCGCGAGTCGACGTTCCCGCAGGACCAGTTCGACATCATGGTGAAGGAGAACGTCACCGCGCTCGAGGACTCGAAGTCCGATCCGCAGGCGCAGGCGTTCACCACCGTCAGCCGCACGGTCGCGCCGTACCCGAAGACCCACCCGCTGTACACGCCGAGCACGCAGGAGCAGATCGATGACCTCAAGAAGCTGAAGGTCGGCGAGCTCAAGAAGTGGCCGGCGATGTTCGGCATGAGCAACGCCACGCTCGCGATCCTCGGCGACGTCGATCCCGGCGCGACCAAGGCGTGGGTCGAGAAGACCTGGGGCGCGTGGAAGTCGCCCAAGCCGTGGAAGCGGATCGAGCGCAAGTTCTTCCCGTCGACCGCACAGGACGTGGTCCTCGACTTCCCCGACAAGGCCTCGGCGCTGATCGCCTCGGTCCACTCGGTCGACATGAAGGACGATGACGCGGACGCGCCCGCGATGATGGCGGCCAACTATGCCCTCGGCGGCGGCGGCTTCGTGTCGCGCCTGACCACGCGCCTGCGCCAGAAGGACGGCCTGTCGTACTTCGCGTTCTCGGCGTTCCAGCTCGTGCCGCTCGACGCGACCGGCGTGTTCGTGGCCGGCGGCGCGATGAACCCGGAGAACGTCAAGAAGGGCCGCGCGGCGCTCGACGAGGAGATCACGAAGTTCGCGACCTCCGGCATCACCGCCGAGGAGCTCGATGGTGCGAAGAAAGGCCTCGCGGCCGGCTTCGAGCGCAACCTCTCGAACGACGGCAACATCCTCGGCATGCTCGCCGACGGCACCTACCTCGATCGCAGGATGGACTACTGGCAGAAGCAGCAGGCCGCGATCCAGGCGCTCACGGTCGACGCGGTCAACGCGGCGGTCAAGAAGCGCCTCAAGCCGACCACGCTGATCAAGATCAACGCCGGCGACAAGAAGAAGATGTAGTCGGCGAGAACCTGTGACCTGTGCGACAAGAGTCGCATGACCATCGAGCACGGACTGGAGCTGCGGTCTCAGGTGACCGCCGGTGGAGAGCTCGAGCTCTCCCTCGTCGAAGTTCCCGTGCCGCGGCCTGGCCCGGATCAGGTCCTGATCCGCATCGAGGCGGCGCCGATCAACCCGTCCGATCTCGCGCTGCTGATCGGCCCTGCTGATCTCGCCACGCTGCGGCGCGACGGCAACGTCACCGCCGCCACGATCCCTGAAGGCCGCCGTGGGGCGGTCGCCGGGCGGCTCGGTCAAGCGCTGGCCGTCGGCAACGAGGGCGCGGGGACCGTGATCGAGGCCGGTGCGAACGCACAGGCCCTGGTCGGCAAGGTCGTCGCCGTCGCCGCGGGCAGCATGTTCGCGCAGTACAAGGTGGCGAAGGCGGTCGAGTGCCTCGTGCTGCCCGATGGCGCTACCGCGAGGGACGGCGCATCGAGCGTGGTCAATCCGCTGACCTCGCTCGGCTTCGTCGAGACCATGAAGCGTGAGGGCCACACCGCGATCGTGCACACCGCCGCCGCCTCGAACCTCGGGCAGATGCTGGTGCGTGTCTGCGCGAAGGACGGCATCCCCCTCGTCAACGTCGTGCGTAGCCCCGAACAGGTCGCGCTGCTCCGCGAGCTGGGCGCGGTCCACGTCGTCGATAGCACCTCGCCCACGTTCCTCGTCGATCTCACCGAGGCACTCACGCTGACGAAGGCGACGATCGCGTTCGACGCCATCACCGGCGGCCCGCTCGCGAACCAGATCCTGATCGCGATGGAGACCGCGATCTCGCGCGGCGCCGTGTACAGCCGCTACGGCTCGTCGGTGCACAAGCAGCTCTACTGCTATGGCCACCTCGATCTGCGCCCGACCGAGCTGACCCCGCTGCGGTACGGCCTCGCGTGGGGCATCGGCGGCTGGCTGCTCACGCCGTTCTTGATGAAGGCCGGGCTCCCCGAGATCGTGCGCCTCCGCGCGCGCGTGATGGCCGAGCTGACGACCACGTTCGCGAGCCACTACTCGGCGGAGATCACGCTGGCCCAGGCGCTCGAGCCCGAGACCATCGTGGCGTACAGCAAGCGCGCCACAGGATCGAAGTACTTGATCAAGCCGCAGGGCTAAGCGATCTAGCAATGCCGGATGGGCGCGACGACTTCTCTCTACTCGCAGGTAACGAGCACATGTTCTTCGGCATCGCGGAGCCCGCGGCGATGATCCGCGACCAGTACGAGACCGTGCTTCGCCGGCAGGTCGCCGACACGGTCGTCGAGAGCATCCGGGTCGTCGACAAACCGAAGTTCCTGACGATCGCGCGCAAGACCGACGACAGCTCGAAGGTGATCGTGACGTACTTCGGCGTGTGTCTGCGCGCCGACGTGGACGTATCCTCCGCGGGAGGGCGTGACCGCGAGCAGCTTCCGACGGCGATCACCTTGCTGTTCGGCCGCTGGGACGAAGCAGGGAAGACCACCAGCAGGACCCACGTCGATGTTCACGGCGACGCGGTCCG
>JAYVLW010000270.1:0-2692 GCA_043759315.1 Myxococcales bacterium | reverse complement strand
AGTCGTTCGGCTCCGTCGGTAGCGACGAGGGTGGCAACAAGGCCACCGAGCTCGCGAACGGCATCTCCGAAGCACTCAACTGCACCGCGTTCGGTATCGGCACGTCGCTGATCGGCCTGCTCGGGTTCTCGCTCCTCCAGGGCAAGACCACGCACGTCATCGACGACATCAACGAGGTGACCGTTCAGGTCGTCAACCTCGTGACGTCGCACCGCGCCCAGATGCAGCCGACTGGCTAGCACCTGTCCTCCCTCTCTAACTCTCTCGAGGAGGACCCAACATGGGTGCAGCAGTAGGAACAGACGAAAAAGGAAGCGTCAACGTCGAGTTGAACATCATCCCGTTCATCGATCTGATGAGCTGTTTGACCGCCTTTCTTCTAGTCACCGCGGTCTGGGTGAACATCGCCCAGATCAATATTCAGCCCAAGGGCAAGACGCGCGACACCTCGAACGTCCAGAAGGATGACGAGACGGTCACGCTTTCGGTGCTCGTCACCTCCGAACGCATCTGGGTCGGACTGTCGCGCGTGAACGAGTTCCAGGAGATCCCGAAGAAGGGTGACGAGCAGGACTGGGAGAAGTTCGAGACCACGATCAAGGAGCACAAGGCCTCGGCGTTCTTCGCCGATCGCTCGGACCTCGAGATCGCGGCGGAGAGCACCACCCAGGCGCCTGTGAAGTATCAGGATGTCATTCGCGCGATGGACGTGGCCGTCAAGGTCGGGTTCATCGATGTCGGTCTCTCTGACCCGGCGGGCCTCGCGGCTCGGCCTTCATTGTAGGAGGCGCCCATGCCGGTACACGCAGCAGGTCCACGGATCTACCACTCGGTCAAGTTCAAGCACCTCGTCAGGAAGGCGGGCTCGTCGGCGGGTCATCGGTCGAGCAACATCTCGCTCAACCTGGTCCCGTTCGTCGACATGATGACGATGCTCGTCTGCTTCCTTCTCATGGTGTTCTCGTCGACGGGTCAGCTGCTTCAGGCTCAGAAAGGCCTGGACCTGCCGATCGCGGAGTCGCGCGAGACCCTGCAGCAGGCTCCTGTCATCATCGTCACGAAGTCCGAGATCACGTATCAGGGACAGCTCGTGGCGACGGTCGAGAGCGCGCTCCGCGATGACTCTCCGACGTTCAAGATCGATGCGCTGTTCGAGCGCCTCGACGCGGCGTCGAAGAAGATCAAAGAGGACGTCGGCATGGGCAAGTTGCCCAAGGACCTGGCGAAGGCGTGCGACGATGCGAAGAACAATATCCGTCCGCAGCCTGGCAAGATCTGCCCCGACGGACTGGCGATCCTGCAGGCCGACGAGTCCACGGACGCGCGGCTCATCAACAAGATCGTCAACACGGCAAAGGCAGCGGGCTTTGACAACCTCTTGTTCGCCGTCAAGAACAAGTAGATAGGAACGTCACATGCAGCAGCGGTTCGCGCTCGTCCTACTGACGGGACTCATCGGCTTTGGCCTCACGGGCTGTCCCGATAATCCCTACAACGCGAAGACGTGGACCAAGAAGCTCGGCGACCCTCGCGAATCGGAGCGAGCGGTCACCGAGCTCGAGCAGCTTGGCGACCCGAGTGCGATCCAGGCACTCGGCGAGGCCTGGTCGGATCAGGGTAAGCCTGTCCGCCTGCTGCAGGTCATCATCTCCCTCGCGCGCCCGCTCACGCCGGAAGAGGCGAAGGCGAAGTTCGCGACGGACTACGAGAAGGAAGGGCGCAAGGCGAGCTGGGATGTCGCGCTGCCGTTCCTCACCAAGGCGCTCACCGAAGTCGACGAAGCGAACCCGCGCTCCGTCGATAGCGCGACCAAGGCGGCCGATGCGCTCGGCGAGGCGAAGCTCGACGCAGGCCTCGACGCGCTGATCGACATCGCCAGCAAGCCGGTCACGAAGAAGCTGATCGCCGCGCAGGTCGGCGCGATCCGCGCGATCGGAAAGTTCAATGACGCCAAGGCGAAGGCCGCCGCGGCGCTGACGAAGATCGTCGACCGCGAGCCGCCGGCGCACCCGAAGACCGCGAAGGACAAGGAGCAGGGCCGCGCCCTCGAGGAGAAGTTCGGGCTGTTCCTCGGCGTCACCGGTGCGTCGATCAACGCGCTCGGCGACCTCCGCGTCGGCAGCGCCGCGAAGACGCTCGCGCTCTCCATGTACCGTACGCCGGAGCTGTTCGTTCAGATCCGCCGCGCGCTCGTGGCGACGGGGCCCTCGGCGAAGGAAGAGCTGCGCAAGATCCTCCGCGGTGAGAATCAGGAGGTCAACCAGCTGTTCAAGGACAAGCGTCTCGACAAGTACTGCGGTGACAAGGGTGATGCTCCCCCGGATCAATGCCAGCCGGTCTCGGCGAAGGATTTCTACCCGGCGGTCGTGCTCGGTGACTTCTACGATCCAGCGACCAGCGCGGATCTCCTCGCCGCGCTCAAGCGCCCGGCCGTGCCCGTCTACTTCATGGATGACCAGCCGAGCCCGAACACGCAGTACAACGCGATCTTCGACGCACTCCGCAAGATCGGTGCTGCCGACGCTGCAGCTCCTGTCCGCGCGATCTGGATGGGCGGCTCCGCTCCGAAGGGTCCCGCTCCGAAGAAGGGCGCGCCGGCTCCCGCCGCCGGTCCGGCCGAGGACCTCAACACGAAGATCCTCGCGATCTCCGCGTACCCGTTCCTGACCCGCGACGGCGCCGGCACCGAGGA
>JAYVLW010000269.1:0-6950 GCA_043759315.1 Myxococcales bacterium | reverse complement strand
GGTTCACGTCGACGTGCTGCTCGAGAAGATCGAGAACTAGTCGTCACGTTGACGTTGACCTGAACCTGAACGTCAACGCCACCGTCGACGTTGTCGTCGACCGCGACCGAGACCGAGACCGAGACCGAGACCGAGACCGAGACCGAGACCGATGCCGAACCCGATGCCGATACCGATACCGATGCCGATGCCGATGCCGAACCCGATGCCGATACCGATGCCGATGCCGATGCCGATACCGATGCCGATGCCGATGCCGATGCCGAACCCGATGCCGAACCCGATGCCGAACCCGATGCCGATACCGATGCCGCTAGCGCCGGGATCCTGAGCTTCCAACGACTCGACGTGTGTCAACGAGCGATCGATTCCGTCCTGACTGATCGACTCGTCGCCCTGACTTACGACGGATCATCGAGGCCGCGACGTGGCTGCTCAGCGAACGAGCACGAACAACGTGGCGGCAGTCGCCTTGCCCACGTCCGCATCGATCGCGCTGCCCTTGACCGACCGGGCCTTGATGCGTGGTGCGCCCTTGGCCCACGCCGGGAGATCCTTCGTCCAGATCGTCGCCGCGGCGAGGCCGCCGATCGTCATTCCGATCGTCGGGGCGGCGGTGACGCCGTCGACGATCATCACGGCGGGCCCGGCGTCTCCTGCGACAGGGAGCGCGCGTGGCCCGGTGAGCGCCTGGCGCACCGCCTCGACCGGCACCGCCATGGTCACGCGCCACGAGCCATCCGTCTCCGGCTCCGCGGCCACGCCGATCGCGCCGGCCACCGCGGCCTCGATGCGCGCCTTGATCTTCGCGTCGCCGAGCTTGTCGGCGAGCGTGCCTCCACCGGCGAGCGGCAAACCGGGCAGCGCCTTCGCGAGCGCGGCGCGGGCGGCGTCCTCGGCGCGCCGGCGGGCGGGGCCGCGCGCGACCGCGGGGTTGGGCGCCTGCCGATCGGCGAGCCCGATGCCGGGCGCGGTGACCAGCCCCTTCGCCCAGTCGACGTCGGCGTGAGCGGACGCCGTCAACGCGAGTACGACGAGCGCGGTGCGCAGCACGTCACGAGCTTACTGCTTCGTGAACAGCTGCGTGCCAATTCCCGCCATGCCGATCGGACGGTAGTGATAGGTGATCGCGCTCGGCGTCGTGCCGTTGAACACGAGGCCGGTGCCCTCGGCGGCCCACGTGCCGGTCCAGGTCTGCGATCCGCTCGGTCCCATCAGAGTGTAGGTCGCCGAGTTGTTGCTGTTGATCACCACCGTCTCCGTGCCCATCGCACCGTTGGCCGTGAACGCGGATCTCCAGGTTCCGACGAACCCCGTGACGGTGCCCTGCGGAAGCAGCGCGCTGATCAACAGGTGGTTGTTGCCGATCACGAACTCGCCGTCGGTGCTGCTGGCTCCGAACACCATCTTGAGGCGACCCGCGCTCGGCACGGTGTACGTGCCCTGGTCGGGGGTCGCGGTGTCGCCGATGCTGACCGTCCCGTTCGCGCGGAAGGTCACCATCGGGATCATCTGACCCGACCACGAGTCCGCGCCCTTCATCCACGTGCCGACGAGCGGTGCGATCGACGGATCCGCATCGGGCGCCGCGTCGGCGGCCGCATCGAGGTTCGGGGCCGCATCGACCTGCGCGCCGCCGCCGCCGTCGTCACCGCAGGCCGCGACCAGGAGGAGCACCAGCGAGCAGGAGCGTGACGACATCGCTCCACGGTATCAGAACCGAGGGGCCGCCCGATCGTCGTGCCGCCTGTTGCCTACTCCCACTCGATCGTGCCGGGCGGCTTGCTCGTGATGTCGTAGACGACGCGGTTGATGCCACGGACCTCGTTGATCACGCGCGACGAGATCCGCCCGAGGAGATCGTAGGGGAGCTGGACCCAGTCCGCGGTCATGCCATCGCGCGAGTTGACGGCGCGCACCGCGAGGGTCTCCTCGTACGTCCGCGCGTCACCCATCACGCCGACGGACTTGACGGGGAGCAGCACGCCGAACGACTGCCAGATCTGCTCGTAGAGGCCGGCCGCCACGATCTCCTCCTCGATGATCGCGTCCGCGTTGCGGAGCACGTCGAGGCGTGGCTTGGTCAGCGGCCCGAGGCAACGGACCGCGAGGCCCGGCCCCGGGAACGGCTGACGCCACACCATATGGCGCGGCAGACCGAGCTCGAGGCCCAGCTGCCGGACCTCGTCCTTGAACAGCTCGCGCAGCGGCTCGACGAGCGACAGCTTCATCCGCTCGGGCAGGCCCCCCACATTGTGGTGACTCTTGATCACCGCCGATGGGCCCTTGAACGAGACGCTCTCGATCACGTCGGGGTAGAGCGTGCCCTGCGCGAGGAACTCGACGCCGGAGACCCGCTTCGCCTCTTCCTCGAACACGGCGATGAACTCGTAGCCGATGATCTTGCGCTTCGTCTCGGGGTCCGTCGTGTCCGCGAGCTTGTCGAGGAACCGCTTCTCCGCATCGATCACGCGCAGATCGACCTTGAAGTGATCGCGGAAGATCGAGTCCACGTAGCCGCGCTCGTTCTTGCGGAGCAGGCCGTTGTCGACGAACACGCAGGTGAGCTGCGGACCGATCGCCTTGTGGAGCAGCGCCGCGGCGACGCTGGAGTCCACACCGCCCGAGAGGCCGCAGATCACGCGCCCGCCGCCGACTTGCTGCTTGATACGTGCGACCGCCTCGTCGACGAACGACGCCATCGACCAGTCGCCGGCCGCCTGGCAGATGCCGAACAGGAAGTTCCCGAGCAGCTCGGCGCCGCGCGGCGTGTGCACCACCTCGGGGTGGAACTGGACGCAGTGGATCCGCTTCGCCGCGTTCGCGAACCCCGAGTACTTGCAGTTATCCGACTCCGCCGTGTGCGTGAAGCCCATCGGCACGCCCTCGACGTGATCGCCGTGTGATGCCCACACGCTGAGCTCCTCGCCCTCGGTGAACGACTTGAGCACGCCCTCCGCCTTGCGGATGCGCACCATCGCGCGGCCGTACTCGCGCTTGTCCGCGGGCCGCACGTCACCGCCGAGCAGCTTCGCGGTGAGCTGCGCGCCGTAGCAGATGCCGAGGATCGGCACCGCGAGCTCGTAGAGCGCCGGCGTGATCGTGGGCGCGCCCTCCTCGTAGACCGACGAAGGTCCGCCGGAGAGCACGATGCCCACCGGCTTCATCGCGCGGATCGCCTTGAGCTCGGGATCGAGGGCGATGGTGTACGGATGGATCTCGCAGTAGACGCTCTGCTCGCGGATCCGGCGCGCGATCAGCTGCGTGTACTGGGAACCGAAATCGAGGACCAGGATCAGCTGATGTGCCACGTACGTTTCTCCGCGCGGATGGGTTCGCGCCGGTCACACGGCGCGGATAGGTTCGCGCTGGTCACTCGGCGTGGATGGGTTCGCGTCGGTCATTCGGCGCGATAGTTGGGTGCTTCCTTCGTGATGATCACGTCGTGCACGTGGCTCTCACGAAGACCGGACGACGAGATCTTCACGAACTTTGCCTTGGCGTGCATTTCCGCGATGGTCGCGCAGCCGAGGTACCCCATCGACGCCCTCAGGCCGCCAACGAGCTGGTAGATCGACTCGCGGAGCGAGCCCTTGTACGGCACCCGCCCCTCGATGCCCTCGGGCACGAGCTTCTGCGGCGCTTCCACGTCGCCCTGGAAGTAACGGTCCTTCGAGCCTTCCTTCATCGCGCCGATCGAGCCCATGCCGCGGTAGCTCTTGTACGAGCGGCCCTGGTAGAGGATGACCTCGCCCGGCGCCTCGTCGGTGCCCGCGAACAGCGAGCCGATCATGACCGTGTCGGCGCCCGCGGCGAGCGCCTTCGCGACATCGCCGGAGAACTTGATGCCACCGTCCGAGATGATCGCGACTCCGGAGCCGCGCGCCGCCGACACCGCGTCACCGACCGCGGTGAGCTGCGGAACGCCGACCCCCGCGACGATGCGCGTGGTGCAGATCGAGCCCGGTCCGACGCCGACCTTGACGGCGTTGACGCCGCAGTCGATCAGCGCCTTCGTGGCCTCACCCGTGGCGACATTGCCGGCGATCAGCTGCACCTTCGGGAACTTCTTCCGCACCTCGCGGACCGCCGCCAGCACGCCCGCGGAGTGGCCGTGCGCGGTATCGACGCAGATGACATCGCAGCCCGCGGCGATCAGGGCCTCGATCCGCGCATCGCGATCCGCGCCGACGCCGACCGCCGCACCGACGCGCAGCCGTCCCATCTCGTCGGTCGCCGCATCAGGGTTCATCTCGGCCTGCTCGATGTCGCGGATCGTGATCAGGCCCTTCAGCTTGCCGCTACCATCGACGACGAGCAGCTTCTCGATCCGATGCTTGTGGAGGATCTCCTTCGCCTCGTCGAGCCCGACGCCGTCCTTGACCGTCACCGGGTTCTTCGTCATCAGCTCGCCGACCTGGAGATCGAACCGCTTCTCGAACCGCACGTCGCGGTTGGTCAGGATGCCGAGTGGCCGCTTGTCCGCATCGACGACCGGCAGGCCGCTGATCCGGTTGTGGCGCATGATCGCGAGCGCCTCTTCGAGCGTGCGCGACGGCGCGATGGTCAGGGGATCGACGACGATGCCCGACTGGGCCTTCTTCACGCGAGACACCTCGCGCGCCTGTTCCTCGATCGTCAGGTTCTTGTGGATGAACCCCATCCCACCTTCGCGCGCCATGCGGATCGCCGTCGCCGCTTCGGTGACGGTGTCCATCGCAGAGCTGACGAGCGGCATGCGCAACGCGATCGACGGTGTCAGGCGAGTACTGACATCGACATCGCGCGGGATCACTTCCGAGTGCGCCGGGACCAGCAAGACGTCGTCGAAGGTGAGCGCCTCCCTGAGCTGGTCGTCTAGCATGGCGCACCCTACTCCTGGGGTCTGACCTCGGCAAGCACACCACTGGGGACTCGGGCCCCAGCATCGGGGCGATCACCCCCAGCCTTCGAGTGCACAACCCTCCGATATGTTACCGACTGAGGTGGCACGCACATTGATGTGCATGACGTGTTCTCCGGGAGAGGGTCCATGCGCCAACTAATGTTCTCGCTTACGTGTTTCGGTCTCGCCCTCACGGCGTGCGCCGGCAAGGCCCCCTCGACGCCGGGCGATGACACACCGGAGGTCGATGCGGGTGCCGATGCTCCCGCCGCCGAGATCGGCCAGAGGCTCACCGGCAAGACGATGGACTACTTCACAGCCGCGACCCCGCAGGACAACACGGCGATCGCGAGCGATGGCGTGACCCCGCCGATGATGGTGACCAGCGCGACGGGTGGCCTGTTCGAGATCCCCAACGTGCCGACGGGGAGCAAGGTCTACTTCACCCTGACCCGCACGCTGTATCGCCCGACCCGCAACCCACCGGTCACGATCGAGGGCATGGCGGTGATGCAGGACCTCTACATGGCGACGCTCCTGGACGTCACCCGCCAGTACACCACCGCCGGCAAGCCGGTGACGGCGGGGAAGGCCGTGCTGTTCGCCGAGCTCAAGCGCAACAACGGCACGCCGCTCGAGACCGTCCCGATCACCGACATCGTGTTGCTCGACGCGCTCAACGCGCCGGTCGCCGTCGCCGGCACCTACTTCTTCGGCGCCGCGGGCGACATCGATCCCGCCCTCACCACCTCGACCGCGTTTGGCGGCCGCGCGCGCGTCGCGATGCTCGACGTTACGCCGGGGACGTACACGCTCAAGGTCACCTACGCGAACGGCCAGGGCGGGACCGCCACCAACTCGACGCCGGTCACCTTCGTCGCCGACGGCGCGACGCTCGCGATCTCCGGCGGCATGGGCGGTGGAGGCGGCCAGGTGACGAACCCGAAGTTCACGACCGACATCTATCCGAAGCTGCAGAAGGCCGCCGCCGGTGGCCTCGGCTGCGCGAACTGCCACACGCTCGGTGGTCCGGCGACGGGCAAGATCCACTACGACGACGGTGCGGCCACCACCCTGACCAACATGAAGGCCATCCCCGGCCTCCTCGATCTGACGACGCCCGCGCTGTCGACGTTCCTGACGAAGCCGCTCTACGAGCCCGCTCCGTACAACCACCCGAACGCGACGTTCGTCGACATCAACGATCCGGACTACAAGCTGTGGCTGTTGTGGATCACGCAGGGCGCGCTGCTCTAGCGTAGGTCTGGCGCACGCTGCGCGCTGGGGCTCGACCGCGTCGACCCAGCTGCCTGGAATTGCTCGCGCGCCGACGGGCGCGGTGCTTGCTGCACGTGTGAGCAACCGGAGGCTCACATGCGCATGCTCGGAAGACTCCTTGTCCCGGTCCTGCTGGTCGGCGCTTGCGCGACCGAGGGCTACATCGTGACGGACTCTCCGCCCGCCCCACGCGTCGAGGTCGCGGTGTACCGGCCAGACTTCATCTGGGTCAACGGTCACTGGGACCGCGACCATGGACGGTGGCGCTGGCGCGAGGGCTCGTACGCGCGCGCGCGACCGGGCTCCGTCTACATCGAAGGCCGCTGGCAGCGGAACGGCCGCGGCCACGTCTGGGTCGAGGGCGGATGGCGACGCCGCGATGGCGTCGTGATCCGCGATCACAGCTGAGGCATCAGTTCGCGCGGTCGGTCGCGACCGTCGCACCCGCGCCGGGAATCCTGACCATCGAATCGCCCGGCACGCCGCCCTGGCGACGGAGGTTCTCGGCCTCGGCTGCCGAGGCAAACCGGCGCAGATCGGCGAGCGCATCCAGTGCGAGCTCCGGTGCGAACTTCGCGACCGCATTCGCCGCGAGCTGATCGACCTTCTCCTTCTGGTGCCACTGGTTCGTGGTCTGGGATGCGGTGATCGCGCGGCGCGTGGTGAACATGAGGAGACCGGTCTTGACGTCGAACATCGAGACCTCGGTGTACCCGTAGACCTCCTGGCGCTTGCCGGGGAGAAACAGCGCACCGACGATCGTCGCGTAGCCCCACGCCCACGGGTT
>JAYVLW010000268.1:0-3229 GCA_043759315.1 Myxococcales bacterium | reverse complement strand
CTCGAGATGGCGATCGAGCCGCACCGGGCCCGCGTGGTGATCCAGGGCGTCACGGTCTACGACCAGGCTCCGGTGCCGTTCGATCGCGCGGCGATCAAGGCAAAGCTCCGCGACCCCGAGTGCGCGATCCTCGTCGAGCTGCGCGCTGGCGATCACATCGCGAAGGCGTACGGGTGCGATCTCTCGTACGACTACGTGAAGCTCAACGCGGACTACACGTCGCTGATCGTCGAGAAGGCCGATGGTGGCGTGGCGAAGGACGACAAGCTCACGAACTACACCCCGTCGTTCAAGCGCTCGGTGCTCGTCGAGGCGCTCGGCTATATCTCGCGGTTCCGCGGCAAGCGGTGCGTGATCAAGTTCGGCGGCGCGGCGATGGCGAAGGACGGTTCGCTCCGCGCGTTCTGCGACGACGTCATGCTGCTGCACTCGGTCGGCCTGTCGCCGATCGTGGTCCACGGCGGCGGCTCCGCGATCACCCGTGCGCTCGAGGCCAAGGGCGGAACCTCGACGTTCGTCGACGGTCTCCGCGTCACGAGCGCCGCGGACATCGAGACCGTGGAGAGCGTGCTCGATGCGATCAACGCGGATCTGGTCGGGCTGCTCAACCGCCGAGGCGCGCACGCCATCGGCCTGTCGGGAAGCGACGCCGCCCTGCTGCGCGCGAAGAAGATGGTGCGTGCCGATGGCCAGGATCTCGGCCACGTGGGCGAGCTCGTCGATGTCAACAAGACGTTTCTCGAGTCGCTGCTCGCGCAGCAGTACATCCCCGTGATCTCGCCGGTCGGCATGGGCCCTGACGGCGAGGCGTTCAACATGAACGGCGACATGGTCGCGGCCGGCATCGCCCGGAGCCTCGGCGTGGAGCGGTTGATCTACCTCTCGGACGTGCCGGGCATCATCGAGGCGGGGGAGCTGATCACCGACCTCACGCCGACCACGCTGCGGGCGAAGCTCGACGCCGGCATCGTCCAGGGCGGCATGGCCATCAAGGCCACGTCGATCCTCGACGCGCTCTCCGGCGGAGTCCAGGCGGTTCATCTGATCGACGGCCGGACGCCGCACAACGTGATCGCGGAGCTATTCACCGATCGCGGCGTCGGCACCATCGTGAGAGCCGAAGCGTGATGACGGACTCCGCGGATACTCGCGCGCGGCGGGCTGCGATCGTGGAGCTGATCCGCACGCGGCACGTGGCCACGCAGGCCGAGCTGCGCGAGTTGCTCTCCGCGCGCGGCTTCGATGTCACGCAGGCCACGCTGTCGCGCGATCTCGCGAAGCTGCATGCGCGTCGGGCATCGTTGCCGGATGGAGGCACCGCGTACGAGCTCGAGGGCTTCGCCGCACGCTCCGGCGCCGAGCCCGCGCAGCTCGCCGCGATGGCAGACATGGTGGTCGGCGTCCGCGATGGTGCCGCCATGGTCGTCGTCCACACGCGGCCCGGTGTGGCCGCCGCGATCGCGACCCTGCTCGATCAGGCCCGACTCGACAGCGTGATCGGCACCATCGCCGGCGACGACACGATCTTCGTGGTCCCCGAGCGCAAGGTCACGGCGAAGGCCCTGGCGAAGCGGCTCGAGCAGATGTTCCTGCGCCCCCGCGCCTAGTTGGCGCGCTCACGCCCGCGAGCCCGATTGGCGCGCCGCCGCCGGAGCAGCGCCATGGCGGCGAGGCCCAGTCCGAGCCCGGGCCCGTGCCCCGTCGCACAGCCACCGGCGAGCCCGCCGTCGCCGCCTCCGGTCGCGTCATCTTCGTTCGGGTCCCCCGGAGGCACCGGCGTTGCGACCGTGATCGTGATCGTCTGCGTGCGCGGGTTCTTCCCATCGGTGGCTTCCACGGTGAGGGTGTGGACGCCCTCGGCGAGGGCCGCGTCCGTCGCAAACGTGAACGGCCCGCTGCCCGGCTGGCCGCCCGCGGGTTCGCCGTCGATCGCGAGGCTCGCCATCGTGACGGCGACGTTGTCGGTCGCGAGCGCCGTCACGGCAAAGCCCGGCGGGACCACGGCGTTATCTGCCGGCTCGATGATCTGCAGCTCCGGTGCGATCCGGTCGGCAACGCCGAGCCGCTGGGACAGGAGCTGTACGGAGTTCTGGTTGGCTCGGCACGTCGAGCCACCGATGCCGCACGGGCGATTCTGATACTCGCCGCACGCGACGGTCTGGTCCTTGAACGTGCGATCGCCGTTGTAGTTCAGGTAGGTCATCGGATCGGAGGCGAGCATCTCGTGATCGAGGCCGTAGCTGTGGGCCACCTCCTGCGCCATGACCTCGCACACCACCTGTGCGTCGTTGGGAAACACGTTCGTGAACGTGAACACGATCGAGTTCTCGATGACCGCGCAGTCGTCCGTGAACGGCGAGACCCCACCGACCCCGGAGCCCATCCCGATGTTCTGCGGCGAACCGCCGAACACGGCCTCCATGTGCGGCGCGGAGCCCGGATTCACATCGGTGACGGTGACGTCGAAGCGCGAGAACATGTCCTTCATGCACGTCACCGTGGCGGCCCAGGTCGCCGCGCTGGTGTTCCACGCCGGCACGCTCACCTGCCCGGGAACGATCGACGAGCGGTTGGTTCGCGAGTCATCGTCGCCGGGTGTGAGCGTGATGCCGGTGTGGTTCAGATAGATGATCTTGCTCTGCGCGAGCGCCGACACGGGACCGCTGGCGGGGAGCCGGCGCCGCACCAGGTCGAACGCCTGGCCGGGTGCGCGGGTGGCGAACAGGTCCGCCGGCGCGGGGCCATGCGCGACGCCGGCGCTGGCAACGGGTGCACTTGCACATACAGCGAGAAGAATGGTCGTGGTGCGCATGCGAGACCGCCGATCACGGTCCGTGCCAGGGCCTCTGATGGCGCGTGCATGACGACGTTCCGTCGACAACGCGTCCGGGTCCGGGTCGTGCACCGATCGGCGTGGTGCGCCGAGCTGTCACTGTGAACGAGGCGTTGTTCCACAGTTGACGCAGAGTCAAGAACGATAACGCCGCGCCTCGTTCGCGTGAGGCGGGGCCAGGCCGCGCGTCACGCCGGCGCGCGGTAGGTGGCAACGTCCTTCGGATCGAGGATCCGCACGAGCAGGTCGAACAGCGCATCCACCAGGAGATCGCGCACGCGATCGCGCTGGAGCCCGGGCTGCGCGAGCCACTCGATGCTCACGGCCTCGACCATTCCGACCCACCCGCGGATGGCAATTCGCGCGAGAGGGCGTGCTCGCAGCACGGCCGCGATC
>JAYVLW010000267.1:0-2798 GCA_043759315.1 Myxococcales bacterium | reverse complement strand
CCGCATACCGGCTGCTCGGTCCCAGCTCGAGGCGAGTTCCCCAACATGGAGCAGGCCGCCGAGGCTTCAGGGGGTTAGCGATCGCAAGTTGCGTAAGTTGAAACCGTCCCCGTTGCCGTTGCCCGAGGCTTCAGGGGGTTAGCGATCGCAAGTTGCGTAAGTTGAAACCGTCCCCGTTGCCGGAACTAGGCGGTCGCCTGCTTCTTCCCGATCGCGGCCCAGCCGATCACGGCGCCGATCAAGGTTGCGATTCCACCACCGACGGCGAACACGCCGATCACACCGATGGTGTCGCTGTTCCCTGCGCCGCCGGTCGCTGCTTGCGAGATCATGTAGGCGAACCCCGCGGTCCCGAGCACCGATCCGAGGAAGGCGGCGCCGAGCGGCCGCGTGCGCGCAGAGGCGCCGACCGCGATGCCCGCGACGAGGCAGCCGGCCGCGATGCCGATGAGCAGCGCCTTGCCGATCGAGTCGGCGCTTGCGGTCTCGGCGGTGCCACTGCCGGCAACGAGGACGCTGCCGAAGACGGTCGCGAGCAGACACGCACCGAACGTGGCGAACGCGGTGTAGAGGATCCATGGCGTGGAGGACTGGGTCGCCTCGCCGAACAGCTTCTCGGAGAGGAATGCGCCGCCGATCGCGCCGCCCGCCGCGAGGCCACCCATGAGCGCGACGAACTTCGCGGTCTCGCCCGGAGCGACGCGCCACAGGAGCTGGCCGATCGCGGTGCCCGCGGCGAGGCCGACGATGGTACCGATCACCGCGACGGCGCCGATCGCGGGCTCGATCACCGTGTGCCCGCGCGAGGCGCGCGCGGCGATGAAGCCACCGACGAACGCGCCCGCGGCCATCATCAGGTAGCCCGGAACCTCACCGGTGATCTTCGCGACGGCCATCACCAGCATGGCGCTGAAGATTCCACCTCCGACGAGGAAGTAGGACAGGACGACAGACGCGAACGAGAACCCCTGCTGCGGCATGGGGCTCACGCTATCATGCGAGATCGCGGGACAACTCGGTCCAGAACGCGTCGCTCATCAAGTAGAACGCCCAGAAACGCTCGACCGGCTCCACGCCGCGGCGCTCCTGAAACAGCACGAGATCATCGAATTCGCCCTCGAACCAGCCCCACAAGAAGCGCGCGCGGAACACGTCGAGCTTGCGGGCACGAAGCTCCGCGACCGCGTCCTCCACTTCGTACTCATCGAATTCGTCGACGATCGCGGCGGCCTCGTCGATCACGGTGCCGAGGTGCGCGATGCCCTGCTTCGTCAGCTCGTAGCGATTCTTCTTCGCGTTGATCACGACAAGATCGGCGACCGCGAGCTCCTGCAACACCTCGTCGAGTGGCGAGAGCTCGGACGGCAGCACGACGGGCAGCTCGAGGCCGCCGTCCTCGGGCGAGAGGTCCAGCTTCTTCAGCAGCACGAGCGAGGCGTACGTCTGCTTCTGCTCGTCGGTGAGGGAAGGCATCGAGGTCAGAGCTTGCACCAGGACTCCGCGGTGAGAAGGACCATATCTCCTTCGCGCCAGCTCGCCACGTCACCGCGAGCATAGTGGATGGGGACGACGATTCCGGCGGGACGGCGCAACGTCGCACCGTGGGGATTGCACAGCGCGAGCACGATCGCGCGCGCGGGCGGCAACCTCGGCAACCACCGCGCGAGGAAGTCCGATGCGAGCACCGTGACGGCCGCGCGATCGGGTAGCTCGAACTCGAGCTCGATGTCGTCGGCGAACAGCTCGCCGTCGTCCGCGGAGTGGAGCGCGAGGACGAGCGCATCGGTGACTCGCTCGCCGTCATCGTCGCCGACGGCGAGCCACAGCTCGTCGACCTGCGCCCACCCGTAGCCGGCGTAGTCGCGCGTGGGGAGATCGCGATCGTCGACGAGATGGAGCAACTCGTGGGCAGGTCGCTCGCGGAACGGAAGATCGGCGATGGTCAGCGCCGACACCGTTACGCGGCGAGGCGCTGGGGGCGCGACGTGCGACCACCGCGCGCGAGGCCAAAGAAGCCACCGCCACGACGTCCGCCACCACCGCTGCTTGGACGCGACGTGGGCCGGCTGCCCGAGGGTTTGCCGCCGTAGGCGCGACCGCTCTTCGAGCGCGGACCGAACCGGTCCGGGTTCGCATTGCGATAGCTCGAGCGCGAACCGTGAAGGTCGCTGACGCGCGTTCCCGGCGTCACGTACGGGCGCGAGTACATCGGCGCGTAGCTCGGCATGAACATGCTCGTCATCATGTGCCCCATCAGCATGCCCGTGGCGATGCCGATGAACGGCGAGTGATAGCCGTAGTACGCGCCGTAGCCGGTGGTCTGGATCTGCGCGGTGCCCTCGCCAGTTGGCTCGCGCTTGATCGTGAAGATCTTCTCGGCATCCTCGACGGTGCCGTTCGTGTTCTTGTCGAAGAAGCCGGTGACGACCTGGGTCTTGTTGTCCTGGTCGTGAACGGCGATGCTGATCACCTCGTCGCCCTCGTAGATCTCGTTGATCCGCTTCTCGAGATCCTCGGGACCCTCGGCGAGCTTGTAGGCCTCGTTGACCTTGTCCCAGTCGATCGTGACGTTCGTGTTCTCGGTCGTCGCCCAGCGGTCGACTCGGTCCTGGTCGGACTCGCAGCCTGCGACCCCGCCGATCAGGGAGGCGGCGAGCGCGGTGGCGAGCAGGGTGGTCTTGAGCATGCGCGCACCGTAGTGGCGGATCCCCCGCTCGTCAACCTGGCCAGATCGTGGGACTTAACTTACGCGACGAGGGTGTCGTCTTCGGCGAGCTCGCGCACGCTCATGTCGAGGA
>JAYVLW010000266.1:0-15509 GCA_043759315.1 Myxococcales bacterium | reverse complement strand
GTGGGAGCTGTTCGGCTCGATGGTGTTCGGCGTCGCGATCGGCATGCTGATCGGGCAATTCCTGATCTCCGTGAAGAAGGGCGCATCGCTGTTCGCCCTGTTGATCTGTGTCGTCGTCGCCGAGATCGGGACCCGCGTCCACCTCGATCCGCTGATCGTGCTCCTCGCGGCCGGCATCTGGCTGCGCAACTTCTCGCGCGCCGACGCGAGCGACCTGCTTCACGGCTTCGAGAGCGCACAGCTCCCCGTGTTCCTCGTGTTCTTCGCGCTCGCCGGCAGCAAGCTCGACATCTATGCCCTCGCAAGCTCGATCGTCGTCGTGATGGTGATCGCGCTGACCCGCGCGTCGAGCTTCTACGTCGGCGCGCGCTTCGCGTGCAAGCTCACCGGCGCGAGCGACGTGGTGACCAGGTACGCCTGGTTCGGCCTCGTCCCGCAGGCGGGCCTGGCCCTGGCCCTCGCGCTCGTCCTGCAGAAGACGTTCCCGAGCTTTGGCAACGAGGCCGCCGTGATCCTGTTCGGCGTCGTCGGCTTCAACGAGGCCGTCTCGCCGGTGATCCTGCGCGCGATGCTGATGCGCAGCGGCGAGGCCGGCAAGAAGCAGGGCATCGACTTCGCCGCCGGCGGCCACTGACCGGGGCGCAATTCGCCGAGAACGCCCCCGCGGCACGCACCACGCACCACGCGCCATCGTGTTCACGGCGTCGGGGTCAATCCAGCACGGGGCGACGTCGGGCATCCCGATCGAAGGCGCTGATCATCGCCGGCACTGATGTGCGATGCTTTGCACGAGCGAGCAGATGCACTGGTTGATCGCAAGCGTGGTATTGACAGTCTCCACCGGGTGCGGACGGTGGGGCTTCGGCTTGCCCGATGTAGACGCCGGCCGCGACAGCGATGCGATGACGAGCTGCACGCCTGGCCCGGATCTCGTCGGCTACTGGCCGTTCGATGAAGCCTCGGGCGACACCGTAACGGACTACTCGAACCACGGTCAGTCCGGCGACGTGATCGGCGATGCAGCGTGGGCCTCCGGACGGATCGGCAGCGCGCTGGTGTTCGGCGGGATCGATGGCGAAGTCGCCCTGCGATCAACGAGTGGCCTCGACTTCGGCCAAGGGTCGGCCAGTTTCACGATCACCTACTGGCTGAACCCGACGACGCTCACCTCACCCACGCAGATCCGCCCGCTTGAAATCGCCTATTGCGTTGGCACCGCGTACATCTTCACCGATGTCCGGCCAGACGGCACCGTCACATTCGGGGGCTACGATGGGGCGGGCAACCACGCCTATACTGATTCGACCGCGGGTGCGATCGAGGTGGGATCGTGGGTCCATGTTGCTCACGTTCTCGATCGCATCGCCAAGATCGGCCGCACGTATGTCAACGGCGCGCTCAGCCCCGGACGTGAAGACCTCTCGAAGTGGGCCGGCGCCATCGACTGCAGCACCGCCACCTATGCGGCCAACATCGGCGGCTGGAACGCGTTCCGCTACGCGGGGCGGATCGACGACGTTCGCATCTATTCCCGAGCGCTATCGGCCGGTGAGGTGGACCAGATCTCGCGCCTGACGACAAGCAGTTGCCTGTGAGGACGCATTGTCCGCTCCGTGGACTCGGCGCGCCCCCGGTGTCGCCGATGACGCTGTCCTCGAAGTAGGAGGCGGGCTACAGTCTCGCGATGTCGCAGCGTCGGCCGATTCACGACAGATGGTTCCGTGCGGTCGTGGTGATGGGCGCAGCGATCGGCGCGGCCGCGTGCGTCGAGCACGGCAGCACTCCGCCGGCCCCGCCCGACGCGCGGGTCGCGGACGCCTCTCCGAATGATGGCGCGCCCGGCGACGTTCCGGTCGACGTCATCCTCATCCTATGACGGACCGGCGGCTGGCCGAGGACGCGACGATCGCTCGGCTCGCGCCCGCGGAGCGGGAGACCCTCGCCGCGATCTGGAGGCATCGCGCGCGGTCGGAGAGCGCCGTGGGCAACGTGTTCGCTCAGGTCGCCGACGAGCTCGTGGCCAGCGGTGCTCCCGCCGAGCTCGTCGCGCTCGCGCGCAGCGCCGAGGCGGACGAAGCACGGCACGCCGCGGTCTGCGAGGAGCTGGCGGTCGCCTATGGCCACGACGGCGCGGCGCCGCCGGCGCGTCGTGTCCGCCTGCGCGACTACGACCAGCCGACCGTCCGGTTGCGCGCGGCGCTCCACGCCGTCCACGTCTGCTGCATCAGCGAGACGATCGCGACGGCCTTCGTGGAGGCCTGCCTCGGTGCGTGCGAGTCCACCGTCTTGCGTGACATCCACCGCGAGCACCTCGCGGACGAGGTCCGGCACGCGCGCGTCGGCTGGGCGTACGTCGCTACCCTCACCGCGGAGGAGCGCGCCGCGATCGCGTCCGAGCTCCCGTACGTGCTCCAGCTCCAGCTCGACGCCTGGACGACCCGGTTCGACGACCTTCCGGCCGACGGCGTACCCGGCCACGGCTATCCACCGCGGACCGAGCTGCTCGACGCCGTGCACGGCGCGATCCGCGAGCTCGTCCTCCCTGGCTTCGATCACGTCGGGGTCGACTCCGCCGCCGCACGCGCCTGGTACGGGACGGTGGCCAGCCCGTAGCCCGCGGTCGCGGGATCTCATCGCGGCGACGATCGCGCCGGTCAACGGTGTGAGGACGCCCGCGCGCGGGCGGCGCGACGCCGATGCCGACGCCGGTCGGGCTAGAATCGGCAAGATGAAGCGAACCCTCGCGATCGCCGTGGTGCTGCTCTGGATGCGCGCGCCGGAGAGCCACGCGAGCTGCGGATACACCGCGCCCGCACCGGCGAAGTTCGTCGTCGAAAAGTGCAGCGTCGTCGACACGTCGAAGCTCGAGCCTCCGGCACGGCCTGCGAGCTACGAAGGGCTCCTGCTCGAAGGTATGTTGACGACCGGGAAGAGCAAGCCCATCGCCACCAAGGTCTGGGTGCCCGCGGCCGAACAGCTGACCTGCGCACGGACCGCGCCGACGGCCACCGTGACCGCGACGATGAGCTACGCATGCTGCGACGGCGATTCCAACCCGCCCTGCTTGCTGGAAACGGGGCGGATCCTGACCAAGATCTCCATCGCAACGCCCGGGCCCAAGCCCGTCAAGTCGATGACGCGCGCAGAGCTCGAGGCCGAGGTCGTACGCCTCCGCGCGGAGCTGGATGCGATGCTCGCGCAGGCGCGGGCGCGGACGAAGCAGCTGGAACAGGAGACACGCGCGCTGACGAACAAGCTCAGGAACTGAGCGTGCACGGTCGCGCCGGCACGGGCAGAGCCCCGCATCACCGCTCGTGAGAGCTAGTAGCAGATGCCGTAGATGACGCCGTCGAGGATCGACCACGAGTGGCAGCTCGTCCCGAGATCGCAGCCATGCGCGAGGTCGTCGAGCAAACAGTAGCGGTGGCACGACGGATCCGATCCGAGGACGCAGAGAAACCCAGGTGCACACTCCACGGAGCTTGCACACGACGCCCCCTGTATGCCATCGCCCGCGAGGCGGCAATCCGAGAACTCGAGAAGACCGTCGCTCATGACCTGACATCCGAAGCCGTCGGGACAGCCGCCTGTGAACGGCGTGCACGAGCTCGAACACGCGAGCGCACCGCCGGATCTGCAGGTCTCGAGGCCGCAGCATATGCTCCCCGGGCTACCGCACGACTCTCCGACCCCTCCCGGGCCGGGACAGGTCGCCTTGCAGAGCTCGTGTACACACAGCTGGCCGGACGGACATGCCTCCGGGACGCCCGCGGTGCACCGCTCGCTCGCCGCGGAGGCGGCGTCCGGCGCGCCCGTGTCAGCGCCGCCACATCCAGACGTGCTCGCCATCACCAGCGCGAGCACGGCCCCGATCGAGCCGCGACGAGCGGACACGAGCGCCGGCTGCCGACGCGTCATGCATCCCCGACGAACTGAGGGCATGTCAGCTGACAGGAATCGTGCACGCCAACCCTCACCAACCAAGCCCGACCTGCAGCCACGGCAGCCCCTCGAGGTCACCTTCAGTCTTCTCGAGCAACAACGCACCGACGTCGAGCCGTACCCGGTCGACGCCGACGAAGTTCCTGGGCACCTCGTGACTGCGAAACCGCACTGCGAGTACCGACGTTCCCTTGACTGTGCCCTTCGGGGTCGTGAACCGTTGAGCCTCGAGAATGAACGCGAGCCGGTCGTCCCACCCGAGCTGGCTCGTGATCCCGAACATCGGCGATCGCCAGCGTTGATTCCCGTCGAACTCGGAGATGGCGCCGGCGATCAAGGTCGTGTTGAGGCGCGGCGTTCCCAGCGTGACTGCGGCGTACGCACGTCCGATCCAGCCTTCCTTGGGGGTGAGCGACTTCACGTTGACCTCGCGGGCCCCCTCGGCGAGGACGGCGATCGCGGCGCGCCCCTGCAGAGACCCACCGATCTTGATCCCGCCCCCGACCGCAGGGTTCACGTTGGCAGCGGACGTCCCTTGGTCCACATCCATCACGGTCATTCCGAGATGTGCCGCCACGTGGGACGTCAGTCCCGCGCGCACCATCATGACCATCCCGACGGTGTCGTACGAGACATCGCCGGGTCGCGGCAGTGCCGCGGTCTCGAGAAAGCCATTGACCTGATCCCAGCGTTCCGGGCGTGGAGCCGTGGGCTGCACCGCAGGCGCAGCGCAGCACGGGCGGTCTGTCGTCGCGAGCGCGACGTTCGATGGCGGGAGCGGTAGCGAGGACTCGGCGCGGACGCTCGAGGCTCCTTCGGTCCCGACAGTGAACCCACCCGTCGGTGCGGATCCGCCCGTGAGCGCCGGGTTCGGGGCTTCGCGGTGCGGTGCCGACTCCGGGATCGGCCTCGCTGCCAGGATCGGCGTCGCTGCCAGGATCGGTCTCGCTACCGGGACCGGCCTCGCTACCGTGGCCGGACGAGGCACGCTCGCGGCATGCTGCGGCGTGGTCGGCGGCGCGACCAGGACCGCCACGCTCCCTTCCATCGCGATCGGATCCTGGCCCAGAGCCTGATCGATACCGACCAACCCCGGGACGATGATGAGCCCAGCGATCAGGCCAACGATCGCACGCTTCGCGACGGAGGCACGGATCCGCAGCGGTGCCGCCTCGGCACGCGTGCGGATCGCCAGCAGCGCGAGAACCGCAACCGCCAACGATCGCTTCGCGCGTGCGGGCGGGACGAACTCGTGGAGCTCCACACCGTGGCGCTGGACCAGACGGCGGCCGCGCGACAGCCGCTGCATCGTCGCTGCCACGGTCAGCCCCAGGCTGCGCGCGATCGAGTCCACGGAGCGCTCGCACGAGTAGTAGAGGATCAGCACCTCGCGGTAGCGCGAAGGCAACCGATCGAGCGCACGGCGGACGGACCGGCACAGCGAGGAATGATCGAGCTGGTGGCTCGGCGAGTCGGCCTCGCTCACGATCTCGAGCTCCGGCAGATCGACCAGGCGCTCGCGCCTCCGCGCGCGGAGCAGATCGCGTCCGAGGTTGCGGGCGATCGCGGCAAGCCATCCCCCGACGGCCGTGGGTGCGCGCAGTTGACCTCGGTGATGGAACGCGGCGATGAAGGTCTCCTGCGCAACATCCTCGGCGAGGCCACGATCGATCACGGTGGCGAGCGCGATCGCGAAGACGTCGTCCTGATGGCGCTCGATGAGCTGCCCGAGCGCGTTGAGATCGCCCTCACGAAACGGGCGCCACCAGTGGGGATCGGTCGTTTCCGTCATGCGCTCCCGACGAGCTGAAGCCGCGTCAGCTGACAGGAAATCGCGCCGAGATGCTTCGAGCTGTGAACCTGTTGCATCGAGCACCCGTATCCACCCATTCCTTCGGTGGGGAGGAAGCCCTCAACAACCCAATGATTCCATGCAGTCATGTTGTGACAGGACACAAATTGCATCAGCCGTTCCAGATCGGGCTCGCACAGGATCGGGCCGATCCGGGGTCAGGCGATCGACGAGTCAGTCGATCAGCGGAGCTTCGACGATCCTCGCTTCGTCGGGCTCGCGAAACCAATTCCGACGGGTCAGCTCCTTCAAGATGGCCGGGTAGGGCGAGAACTTGAGGTGGGAGAATTTCTGCGCCTTGACCATCGCCTGCACCAACGGGCCTGGCCGGTTGCGGCGGCTCAAAGCCCGAAGCGCCTGGAGGTAGTCGTCGCGGAACACGGTCGGAATCACGATGGTCGACTCGCCGGCTGCTACGAGCTCTGCGTTCGCCGTGATCCGCGAAATGCGGCCGTTCCCATCGACGAACGGATGCACCTCGCTCACGACGAATGCGATGAAGATCGCGCGGGGGAGGCCAGGCTCCAGCCCTTCGTACAGTTCCCAGCCCTTTCTCAAGGTTCCCCGTAGGTAGTCGGGATGCACGAAGCGCGTATCACCCGCTCGATTGGGTTCAGTCTTGAACTCTCCGGGGGAGGCTTCTTCGCGCCTGGCCATCATCCGCTGGTGGCGAGTGCGCATCAGTTCGAGAGACTCGTCGAAGGTCTTCGGTGTCCTTCGCATCTCGCCTTCGTCCGACACGATGTCGAAGGTGCGGAGGATGTCGTGTGCATCCTTGGGCCGGCTGGCAGGAATCCTTCCGTCGAAGATGATGTCCTCTGCTTCGCTGACCTCGAAGGTTGTTCCTTCGATGTAGTTCGAGAAATAGGCATCGAAGAAGGCCTTGTTCCTGAAGTGGTCGTCTCGCGGACGCACGTCACGAAGTTTGGGCAGTGGGTTGCGCAGATCCGCGAACAGGAGCTGCAAGCGTTCCAGACATGACGGGTCGAACGGCTCTCCTGCCGCACGCGCCCGCGCTACGGCGCTAGACACCTTTCCGGTTCGAGTACCGAGGAGCGTACCGATCACGCGATCAAGGCGCTTGAACTCCGTATTCCAACCAAGGTCGAGTGCGATAGCCCGCGCGCGCTCTCTCAAGCCGTTGATCTCGGTCTCGCCACCGAGGTGCAGGATCTGTTCAAGGCGAGTCTCCAGTTGGTCGATCGGAACCGCTCGAGACCGAGCCGTGCGTCCCGTCCTCAAGTTCTCGAGCAGTGCTCGGGGAAGTGAGGACGCGCGAATCGTCAGGAACACTGGGTCATCGTCGAGGGGGCCTGGACCGCGGATGAATTTCAGGACGAGTCCCGGGTAGGTAACTTCTCGATTGGAGCTCCCGCTGATGAAGACTTCTCCCGCGGGGCTCGGACGGAACTCGAGCGCGGTGCGATGAGTGATGAACGCATCGGGGAACAGGCGCGCCACGATCGTGGACCATGACTTTCGGATCGTCGCCGCGGTCTGCGCTGCCGGAACCGAAACGTAGAGACGAGGTCCGACCGAGCGGATGCGACCGTCAGCCCGCAATCCGGCCAGACGTCGTCGCTCGGTGCTATTCGCACCGGGAAACAAGATCGGCGGAAGGACATCGCCGGTCGTCGCTGCGAGCGGTGTTCGGCCTCCCTGGCGCGGCATCGAGCGATATTAGGCCAATTTGTTGCACCTAGAGCGATTATTGGTCACAGGCGTCCTCTGAGAGCGATATCTGGTCGAACACACCGTCACGGTCACGGGCGGCACCGATGGCACGTCCGTGGCGCGCTTCGTCGTGGGGTAACCCGCATTCCTCGTCGGGGATCCCGGAATCAGGGCGCGACGCGCGACCGGAGCAACACGAGCGCGAGCTCCTTCGCATCGAACCAGATGCCGTGCTTCGGGCACAGATCGACCGGCACGGCGTACAGATCGTGCGTCTCCATCGCGTCCTTGCAGCTCGGGCACGGCAGCTGTTCGCGGACCACGCGATCGAACGGCACCTGCATCGGCTCCGGCGGGGTCTGCATCTGCTGCATCATCTCCTGCACGTCGCCGACGCCGATCCACAGCCCGCCGCAGGTCCCGCAGCCGCGCGCGGCGCGGGCGTCGATCAGCTCGGTCGCGCAGCGCGGGCACTGCTCGCGCTGGTCGCGATAGATCACCGCTGCTGCTCCGCGATCAGCTCGGCGCGCGCGGCCTCGAGCGCGATGCGATCCTTGTCGCTCGGCGTGGGCGGTGCGATCGGCAATTGCTCGAGGGTCTCGACGATGATCTCGGCGACCGCACGGCGCATGAAGCTCTTCGAGTCCGCGGGGATCGCGTACCACGGCGCCCACGGCTTGCTGGTCGCGCGCAGCGTGGCCTGATACGCGGCCTGGTACTCGTCCCACTTCTTGCTCTCGGCGAGGTCGCCCGCGTTGAACTTCCAGTTGTCGTCCGGATCGGTGACGCGATCGAGGAAGCGCTTGTGCTGCTCCTTCTGCGACACGTTCAAGAAGAACTTGAGGATCACGCAGCCGTTGCGCGCCCAGTGCTTCTCCGCCGCGTTGATCGATTCGAATCTCTCGTCCCAGAGCTCGTCGAGGTTGTCGGGGCGGCGCGGCAGGCGTTGACCATCGAGGTAGCCCGGATGGATCCGCACGACGAGCGTCTCCTCGTAGTGGCTACGATTCCACACGCCGATCCGCCCGCGCTCGGGCAACGCGCGCTGCACGCGCCACAGGAAGTCGTGATCGAGCTCCTCGGCGTTCGGCGCCTTGAACGAGAACACCTGACAGCCCTGCGGGTTCAGACCTGTCATCACCGCGCGGATCGTGCCGTCCTTGCCCGCGGCGTCCATCGCCTGGAACACGAGTAGCACCGAGTAGCGATCGTCGGCGTAGAGCTTGGCCTGCAGCTTCGCGAGCTTGTCGACCGCTTCTTCGAGCGCCTCGACGTTGAGCGGCTTGCCGGGGTCATCCTCCGACTCCGTGGGCGCCTTCTTGATCTTGAACGACTCGTCGAACGAGACGAGGAACGGGCTCTCCGGCGGCTTGAACAGGATGGGCTGGGCCATGCTTCGCGCACGATACGCCGGCCCTCCGTGACAACTTCGGTAGAAGACGACGAATTCGCGATGACGCGTCGGTAATCCGGAGGTGACAAGGTATGGTGCCCGTCCCATGGCGACGACGACATCTGGTGATGTGAAGACCGAGACGCTCCCCTACGCCGAAGACGACAAGCTCGGCCCCCTCGGATCGAAGGCCTCCGCGCTCCACGATCCCGCCGAGCTTCGCAAGGCGCTCCTCCGCGAGTTCAGCGGCGCGGTCCAGATCGCGAAGGATGCGGTCGGCGCCGTCGATCAGGGTGCCACCGTGGCCGTGCACGCTGCCCGCAAGGGTCTGCGCCGGGCCCGCGCCGTGCTCGACCTCGTCGCGGGCGCACTACCCAAGAGCGAGCGACGCGCGGTCGGCAGGGCGTTGCAGGAAGCGCGTCGTGCCCTGTCCAGCATCCGCGATCACACGGTCGCGCCCGAGACCCTCGGCTTGTTGCCGCTGGACGACGAGGATCGCGCCACCGCGAAGCGCATCCTCGACAACGCAGCCGAGGCGTTGCCCGCCGCGCAGGAGATCAAGCAGCTGCTCGCCGAGAGCGCCGCTCGCGCCGCCGCGCAGGGCGAGGCGCTCGAGGCCGCGCTCCCCGCCGAGATCGACTTCGACCTCGTTCTCGACGGCCTGCGCGGCGTCTACGCGGAGGCCCGCCGCGCCCGCCGCGCCGGGAAGCGCTCGAAGCAGTGGTTTCACACCTGGCGCCGCCGCTCGAAGGAGCTCGGCTACCAGCTGGAGGTGCTCGCCTCGCACGCCGGTGCGCGCGTCGCGGCGATCCACGGCGAGATCGAGGGCCTCTCCGACACCCTCGGTCCGGTCGTCGACCTCGTCATGGTCCGCGAGTTCGTGGCGACGCACAACCAGGGCGTCGCCCCCGACGACCTGGCACGCCTGAAGACCGCGATCGACGCACAGCTCACGGATCTGATGAAGAGCACACGCAAGTCCGGCCGCGACACGTTCGCGCAGAAGCCGAAGAAGTTCGGCAAGCGGCTTCAGAAGTCGATCAAGCGCGACCTGACGCCCGCCGACGACCAGCACGCCGACTCGCTCAACGGACACTGACCCGCTGGTCGCGCGGCTGGTACAGCACCACCCGCGCTCCGATGCTCGCGATCGCCTCGTCGGTCGCCGATGCGTACTTCGCGTTGAGCATCAGCGCGATCGGCCGGTCGTTGACCGCCATGATCACCCGCTCGAGCGAGGCCTCGGCGCGCGCGTCGGGTCGCCAGCCCGCATCGGTGGTCCACGCCGTTCCCGCTTCGACGCTGAGGTCCGCCACGGTGAGCCCGTTGCCCGACTCCATGTGAAAGTTCGCGATGGCGGCGGAGAACGGCGAGATCGCGTGGTGGCCGAGGACGATCGGGCGCGCGGTGACCGTGACATCCCACCGCGCGAGTGGGCCGATCGCGAGGCGCCGGCGGAAGTCGCGTGAACGCCACAGATCCACGAGCGCCGCCGTCTTCACGATGCCGAGCTCGTAGGTGCCGTCGAGACGGCGGGTCACGCGGCCCGACTCGACGAGGCCGCCGATATCGAACGGCAGGAACACCTTCTTCGGCGTGCCGAGCGGGATCACGAGATGCCCGTCGCGGGTGTGGCGCAGGTAGCGACCGCGATAGAGCAGCGCCGTCAGGCCGACCTCGCCACCGGCGTGGGCCGTCTCGCCGATCTGGTGCTCGAGCTTCCACACCAGATCCGCGTCGTCGTCGAAGTGGATGATCTGGCGCAACGCGATCGCACCTCCGAAGCCGTCACTACCCGCCGTGACGGAGAGGCGATTGCCGAGATCGAAGCACACGGGGAACCGCGCGCCCTTCTTCGTCACCCCCGTGCACGAGTCAGCCTGCGCGGGGGATCCGGGCACCCCGAGCACGATGACCGCGGCGACGACTAGAGACGCGCGCGTGGCGGTGCCCACAGGCTGAACCTCAACCCGGCGTCCATGACGAACGCCCACTGGTTCGGAAGCCCCGGGATGTCATCGCGCTTCTCGCCACCCATCGCGAGCTTGAGCGACATTGGCTGATCGTTGATGGCGAGGACGATCGCCTCGTAGGACAGCTTCGCCTTCATCCGCTGCGCGAGCTTGCCGGTCTCGCCCATCTCGACGAAGTAACGCGGCAGCTCGTGCTCGACCTCGAAGCGCAGGTTGTGGAAGCCATCGTCATCGAGCGTGACGTCGAGCTCGAGCGCCGAGCTGGCGACCAGGGCCGAATGATAGCCCGTGACCTCGTCGTGCTGGCCCTCGAGGCCCATGCCCGTGCGGAGGCGCAGAAACGAGCCGAGATCCGCGCTCTGCCAGAGATCCAGCGTGACCTCGGCAACGGCGTGCTTCCACAGCTGCGCGTTGCCGCGCGCGGTGCGATGGAGCTCGAGCCCGCCGACCTCGGTCCACATGCCGAGATTCAGCGTCAGGTCGTGGCGCTGCGGCTCGCCGAAGAACGTGGTGATCCGCAGCAGCGGATCGACGAACCGATGGGACATGTCGTAGTGCGCGAGCACCAGCTCCGCGGAGAACGGCTCGAGATGCACGCCGCCCTCGACGAGGCGAATGCGATGCATCGTGCGGTCATCGCGCACGTTCAGGACGAGCAGCCCGAAGTCCAGCGAGGTGCGCGAGCTCTCCAGCGGATTCTCGAGGATCTTCTTCGGCGTGTACGCGGCGCCGAAGTAGATGCGCCGTCGCAGATCGAAGTTGACCTGGAACACGCGGCCGCGATCGTCGCGCGTCCAGCCGTAGGGCGCATCGGCGCGCCCGGCGGTGAACGTGTAGCCCTGCGCGGTCAGCGCCGGGCGGTCGATCGGCTCGAACGAGCAGGCCTTCGCACGCTCGAGCGGTTTGGAGTGCCCACCTTCGGAGTCGAGCTCGTCATCGCTGGAATACAGGCAGATCTTCGTCGCGTGATCGCACTGGATGCGCCAGGTGTGCCCCTCGGTGTCCTTCGCGCACTGGACTGGCTTCTCCCGGTCCATCATCGGGAGGTCCGCGAACGCCGCTCCAGGCAGACCGATCCCGATCGCCGCGATCGCGACGTTGACTACCCTCATGGCTGCGACGTCGGTGCAAAGGGTGCGCCGCGATCTGCGGTGCGGACGAACACGAGGTTGAACCAAGCTGGCTACGCCGAACCTGTGCCGCTGCGTGACACGTGTGGTCGCATCGCAACAACGACAGCACGCCGCCTCACTTCATGGCGGTGCGCTCGATCAGCTGGGCCGTGAGCTTGCCATCGGACGTCGTGACCTCGATCCGCACCGGCGTGTGATCGTCGGAGGTGGCGAGCCACAACGTGACCGCGCCGAGCCCCGCGATCCGGCACTCGACCTTGTACGCGCTGGTACCCGAGAGCTCGGTCAGCGTCGGCTGCGAGACCTCGAGTCGGTAGACCACGCCACCGACGAGGATCGGCAACAACCCCGCACGCGCATCGGGCGCCACCCAGTCACGGAGCATGCCGAGCGCCGAGTGGACCGTCTGCACGTTCGGCGCCGCGGTGACCTTGCCATCGACGATGTACCCCTTCGAGTCGAACAGCGCGTCGGTCGTCGTGGTCTTGCCTTCGATCACGAGCGTCTCGCGCATGGTGCGTGTACGTACGTGCTCGCGATCCAATGTCGTTGCCAGGTCGTGCCGGAGTGACGTCACCGTGCTCGCGAGGACACTCGTCTCGATCCGGCTCGTGACCGTGTCATCGCCCACGGTCAGCTCCGCTCGCGCGACGGAGAACCCCTTGGCCTGGACGTCCCAGATCAGGCGTTCCCCTCCGATCATCCGCAGATCGCTGGCGACCAGCGGCGCGACCGGACGCACGGTCGCCACCAGCTCGGGAAGCGGCGGCGGACGGAAATTGCTCCGCCCGGCGCAGGCGGGAATCGTGAGCGAGAGCAGAAGGACGGCGAGGCGCATCGCACGCGGTCCTGCAAGAACCGTGGTAAATGCATCCCCATGTCGAAGCTCCTCATCATCGGTGCAGGTGGTGTCGGTGGGGTCGTCGCGCACAAGGCGGCGATGGAGAAGGTCGCGTTCTCCGAAGTCATGCTCGCGAGTCGCCGCCTGGCGCCGGTCCAGAAGCTCGCGGCCGAGATCGAACAGATGCACGGCCGGAAGATCCAGACCGCGCAGGTCGATGCGGATGACGTCCCGGCCCTGACCAAGCTGCTGAACGACTACCAGCCGAAGGTCGTGATCAACGTCGCCCTGCCCTACCAGGACCTCCACATCATGGACGCGTGCCTGGCGGCCGGCGTGGACTACCTCGACACCGCGAACTACGAGCCGCTCGACGTCGCGAAGTTCGAGTACTCGTGGCAGTGGGCGTACCAGGAGCGCTTCGCGAAGGCCGGCCGGATGGCGCTGCTCGGCTCCGGCTTCGACCCGGGCGTGACGAACGTGTTCTGCGCGTACGTCCAGAAGCACCTGCTCGACGAGGTCCACTTCGTCGACATCGTCGACTGCAACGGCGGCTCGCACGGCAAGGCGTTCGCGACCAACTTCAACCCCGAGATCAACATCCGCGAGATCACGGCGCGCGGTCGGTACTGGGAGAGCGGCGAGTGGAAGGAGACCGATCCACTCAGCGTCTCGCGCATGTTCGACTATCCCGGCGTCGGCGAGCGCAAGAGCTTCCTCCTCTATCACGAGGAGCTCGAGTCCCTCGCGAAGAACCTCAAGGGACTGAAGCGGATCCGGTTCTGGATGACCTTCGGCGAGGCGTACCTGAAGCACCTCGAGGTGATGAACAACATCGGGATCACCCGGATCGACGAGGTCGAGTTCGAGGGCAAGAAGATCGTCCCGATCAAGTTCCTCCGCGCTCTCCTCCCCGATCCGGCGTCACTCGCCGCGAACTATACGGGCAAGACCTCGATCGGCTGTCTGTGCGAGGGCATCAAGGACGGCAAGAAGAAGCGCTACTTCATCTACAACATCTGCGACCACGCGGAGACCTACAAGGAAGTCCGCGCGCAGGCCGTCTCGTACACCACCGGTGTTCCCGCGGTGACCGGCGCCGTGATGATGGTGACCGGCAAGTGGAAGGGCCACGGCGTGTTCAACATGGAGCAGATGGACCCGGATCCGTTCCTCGAGGACGTCGGCAAGCGCGGCCTGCCCTGGCACGTGGAGGAGCGATGAGCGACGGAACCGGGGGCGAAGGCCCCCCGTGGAAAGAGGAGCGGTAGTTGTCAGCGGGGGCTTCGCTCGGCGCGGATGTCGCGCGGGCGATCGACATCTCGAACGTCGAGACGCCGTGCTTCATCACCGACCTCGGCGCGCTCGAAGCCAACCTCAAGATCCTCGCCGACGTGCAGCGGCGCGCCGGCTGCACGATCCTGCTCGCCCTCAAGGGCTTCGCGCAGTGGTCGACGTTCCCGCTCGTCAAGCAATACCTGGCCGGCGCGACCAGTAGCTCCGTCGCGGAGGCCCGCCTCGCCCGCGAGGAGCTCGGCGGTCAGGTCCACGCGTACGCGCCCGCGTACTCCGATGGTGAGATGCGCGAGCTCGTCACGCTCGCCGATCACATCGTGCTCAACACGCCCGCGCAGTGGCGGCAGCATCGCGCGACCATCGAGCGAGCGAAGCTGTCCGCCGGCCTGCGCGTCAACCACGAGCACCGCGAGGTCGAGGTGGATCTCTACGATCCCGCGGGCGCATGCAGCCGTCTCGGCACCACCCGCGCGAACCTCACGGCCGCCGACCTCGACGGTATCGATGGTCTGCACTTCCACACGCTGTGTCAGGTCAACAGCGATGCGCTCGAGCGCGCGCTGGTGGCGTTCGAGCACAAGTTCGGCGAGTTCATCCCGCGCGCCAAGTGGGTGAACTTCGGCGGCGGTCACCACATCACGCGCCCCGACTACGACCGCGAGCGCCTCGTCCGCATCATCCAGGAGTTCCGCGCGCGGTGGAACGACGTCCCCGTGTACCTCGAGCCGGGTGAGGCTGTGGCGCTCGGCACCGGCGTGCTCGTCGCGCAGGTGATGGACACGCTGCACAACGGCATGGACATCGCGATCCTCGACACGTCGGCGACCGCCCACATGCCCGACGTCCTCGAGATGCCCTATCGCCCGGTGATCATCGACGCCGCAGAGCCCGGAGTGAAGCCGTTCACCTATCGCCTGGGAGGCATGACGTGTCTCGCCGGCGACGTGATCGGCGACTACAGCTTCGATCGCAGGCTCGAGATCGGCGACAAGCACGTGTTCCTCGACATGGCGCACTACACGATGGTGAAGACCTCCACGTTCAACGGCGTGCGCCTGCCCTCGATCGCCACCCATGATCCGGCGACCAGGCAGATCACCGTGCACCGCCGGTTCGGCTACCGCGACTACCGCGATCGTCTGTCGTAGCTCGCGAGCGCGTACGGCACCGGCGGCGGCAGCTGCTCGTGCCCCGGCGTCTCGGTGATCACGCGGTACGCGCAGTCCTTGACGAGGTCCGCCGCGAGCTCCTCATCGATCCACGCGAGCTTGCTCGTCACCGAGCCGAAGCTGTTCTCGTGATCCTGGAGCAACCAGTAGCGCACGCCGGGATCGATCGCGATCTGGATCTTGCCAGAGTGATCCGTGGAGTCGAACGTGTCGGACACGATCGTGTGCGGCCCGAC
>JAYVLW010000265.1:0-6173 GCA_043759315.1 Myxococcales bacterium | reverse complement strand
AAAAGTAGAAGGTGGCGCCTTTGTCGACTGCGCCCTGTGCCCAGACCCGGCCGCCGTGGCGGCGCACCATGCGGGCGACGATCGCCAGGCCGACGCCGTGGCCCTCGTATTGGCTCGGGTGGTGCAGGCGCTCGAACGCCTTGAACAGCTTCTGCTCGAAGCGGGGATCGAAGCCGATGCCCTCGTCCCGCACGAAATAGACGTTCTCGGTGGCCCCGGCCTGCCCGCCGATTTCGATCGAAGCGCTCTCGCCCTGCTTTACGAACTTGCACGCGTTCGAGACCAGGTTCGAGAAGATGAAACGCAGCATGGTTTCGTCCGCGAACGTGTCGGGTAGCTCGCCGATCTTCACGCTGAAGGGCCGCTCGGGTCTCGCCGCAATCGCCTCGTCACACACCTCTCCGACCAGACGACCCACCTTCAGCCAGACCCGCCGCAGCTCGGTTCGTCCGCTGTGGGAATACGAAAGGAGCGCATCCATGAGGCCGACCGCCGCCGTCGCGCTCGCACTGATGCGGTCCAGGTACTCGCGCTGGACGTCGTCCATTTTGCTGCCGTAATCCTCGGAGAAGATCCCGGCGAAGTTGATGATCGCTCCCAGCGGACTCCGCAGATCGTGCGACACCGAATAGTTGAACGTCTGCAACTCGGCGATCGTCTCGTTCAGCGCCACGGTTCGCTCGGCAACTCGCGCTTCGAGCTCGGCGCTCAGTTGCAGCTGCTCCTCCTGGACACGGCGCGTGTCTTCGATCTGCCGCTCCAGAGCGGCATTGGCGTCGCTGAGGATGCGCGCCCGCCGCCAGGCCAGGGTGCCCAGGTGAAGCGCCGTGGCGACGAGGCCCGACGCGAACACTCCGGCGGTAAGCGCAACGAGCGGACCCTGGCGATACGATTTCGGCACCGCCGCCGGTGTCGGCCAGACCGTAATCGTCCACGGCTCCCCCACGTCCGGCGTGATCGGCACTTCCCTCGCCAGGCGCATGAGGTCGTCGGGCGGACGCGTCGCCTCCGAGGTCAGCAGCTCCGCGTCATTCACTCTGAGTGCGAACGCGTACTCGCCCGCGGCCTCGACGAGCAGTGAGCTCAACAGCCGCTTCGGGTCGTAGACTGCGAAGATCGTGACCGCGTCGGTCGCTGCGTACGATGCGCGGAGATTGGCGCCAAGCACGCGACGACCGTCTCCGAGTGTCGCCGGCCCGAGAATCGTGTCGAACGGGGCGTTCTTGGACTGCCATTCGCGGAGGAGCTCTTCGGCCTGCTGAGAGTTGGATTCGTGCTCGCCCGTCGCCGAATAGGCGACAGCCAGCAGCGACGGATTCTCCTCCATGAAGATCTGGATTCGCTTCGATTTCGAATCCGTACCCGGTAGCTCGCTCCAGAATGCCGCGCGCCGCTGCAGGTCCGTATAGAGACGATTGACTTCGGTTTCACCGAGCCGGGAGAGGGCTTGAGCGCGAGTGAGCGTCTGTAGCTCGATCTCGGTGTTTTGCGCTCGTCTCAGATCCAGCGCAAGGAGCACCGACAACGCGGTTCCCAACAGCAGGATGACCGCGACCGCGGGTGATCCCAAACCTTCTGCTTTGCCAGCGCCGGTGGTGTTCATTTCAAAAGCGGCGTTCCCAGCGGCTCGCGCGACTCGACGCCGTGCAAGCGGGCTTCATCTTCATGATGGGGAAGCAATGCATGTTTCAGGCCACCCCGCAGAGCCCGGATCCATTGGATTCCAGCGTTTCGTCGCGGGTCATTCTTACAAGTCATTGTCGCTTTTACAAAGGCTTTCGACACGCCGTGTGTCTCAGACAGGTTCTGATCGCTGGCATGCCTTTCGCAGTACCTGCCCTCGAGATCGCAAAAGGAGACAATGCCATGTTGAACTGGGCACTCACTTTCCTGGTCGTTGCACTGATCGCCGGGGTACTCGGATTTGGTGGCATCGCGGGCACCGCGGTAGGGATCGCCAAGATCATCTTCCTGGTATTCCTGATCGCGTTCGCGGTCTCCCTGTTCGTGGGGCGCCGCGGCTCGATCCCGTGAGCGCTGGCTTCGGTGGAAATGGTGCGCGTTCGGGCGCGCGTGATGCGCCAGCAGAGGACAATCGATGACGATGGATATCTACGAAGCGCTGCGTGAGAGCCACGAAGCGCAACGATCCCTGTGCACGCGGCTGTTGCGCGCCAAGGCAACCGACGGCCACGCGCGGCGCGACGCGCTGTATTCGCTTCGCATCGAGTTGGAGGCGCATGCAGCCGCCGAGGAGCGCTTCCTCTACGCGGTCATCTTGATGGACGACATGGGGCTCAAGAGCTCTCGCCATGCTCTGGCGGAGCATCACGAGATCGAGGAATGCGTCGAGGAGGTCGCGAAGTCCGACCCGAAGGGCGTCGCATGGCTCGAGCATGCCAGGGCCTTGAGCAAGCGGGTGCGCCACCACCTGAAGGAAGAGGAAAGCAAGTTCTTCCAGGTCTCTGGCAAGATCCTCGGTCCGAGGCAGAAGACGAAGCTCGCGCGGCAGTATCAGAAGAACTACGCACGCATGAAGAAGGCGCTCACGGCCTGACTCCAGCGTGAATTGATAGGAGTGTGTTAGTGACAGAACAATCCGCTGCGGAGTCGGCGGCGGATCGTGCCCCGAGTCACTTCCATGCATGTCCAAGATGACGGCGTTTCGTCGGTCATGCATCAGGGACTGCAAGCTTCACGCAACGCGTACGCGTCGCGACGCGACGCGTGATGTCGCACGCGAACTAGCCGGTGACTGTGGCCACCGACCACCACGCCGTCCTGCCGCATGTTCCGACCGCTCGATTCCCGAGCGAGGAACAAACATGCCGACTCTCGAACGCACCCGATCGTAGGCTTCCGTATCGAACCCATACATCCTCACCGCGACGCTCCTGGCCTGCGTCGGATTCGTCGACACCGCAGACGCCGAGGCCCCCCGTGATCGATTCAGAACGAGCGGCGCACTCCAGAGCGAGACCGGACCACCCATGACGGGCCGGACGGCGTCCGCGACCGCGAGTGCGCCCGCCCCGAGCGAAGCGCCCACGGGCTTCGACAACGTGACGAATGGCTATCTGCCGCAAGGGCCGGACTTCGACGCTATCGACGAGGACACGGTCTCGCCGCTCGCCTCGTTCAACGATGCACGTTTCGTGTTCGAAGAGGCCGAGACGGCGGACGACGGGCTCGGGCCGACGTACAAGGCGTAGAGCTGTCGCGAATGCCATCAGAACGTCGTGACCGGCAGTGGCAGCCAGATCGCCGAACATCGCACGGGCCGACTCGTGCGGGGCAGTTTTTCGAGTCGCTCGGCGGGTCGCTGATCCATTCGCGGGCGACCCATGCCGACATCGTGGAGCACGTGGTGGCGCAGGATTCGATTCGGACCCTGCACCTCGCGACGAGTACGCTCGGGGACGGCTTCGTCGAGGCGATCGCCAACGATACGCTGCTGGCGATTCGCAATCGCCAGCCATTGTCGATCCGTGGATCGGCGGTTCCGGTACCCGTACTCGAGTCGAACGGGCAGGTCCGCATCGGGCGTTTCGGTTGGAAGAGCCAGCATGCGGGTCTGGAATCGTTCTCGGCGGACGCCTACCTGAACGAGATGGGGATCACCACGCCGCTGCTGCCCGACGAGAACACCGCGAGCGGCGTCTTCGTCGGCGTCGGCTCGGGCTACGACGAAGTGGCCGATCCGGAGGACGACGGCATCGACGTGGTCGCATTCGCCGAATTCATGCGCTCGACGAAAGCGCCCTCGCGTGGGCCCGAGACCGCCGATGCGGTCGCAGGCGCCGAAGTGTTCGACCAGGTCGGCTGCGTCGGTTGCCACGTGGCGTCGATCGCCACCGCGACTCCGGGTACACCGATCAACGGCGGCGCCTTCGTCGTGCCCGAGGCGCTCGGCAACAAGCTGATCCACCCGTACAGCGACTTCCTGATGCACGACGTCGGCACCGGCGACGGAATCCCGGTCCAGCCGGGGCTGGCCTTCGCAGCGACCGCGCGGCAGATCCGGACGGCCCCGCTCTGGGGTCTGCGCGCGCGCAATCGCCTGATGCATGACGGATTGTCGTTCACCCGCCAGGACGCGATCGCGCGCCACGGGGGGCAAGCGGTCGAGGTGCGACTTCGCTTCGAGCGGCTGGCGTCGGCGCAGCAGCGGCAGCTGCTCGCTTTCCTCGATTCGGTGTGAGGGCGGCGCCCGGTCGCTCACGGATCGGGTCGTGCGCGGACACCCGCGCGCGACCCGAGTCCGCGGTTCAACCCCCGCGTGCGCCGCGGTAGTAGGTGGTCCGCTCGAGCTCGTAGCGGCGGCGGAGCTCCGGCAGGTCGTTGGCATGGCCGAGCACGATCACGGTGTCCCCCTCGCGCAGGATCTCGTCGTCGCCCGGATTGACGATCACGCTGCTGTCGGCGCGCCGCAGACCCACAATCAAGAAGCCGTGATTGCCTCCGATCTCGATGGCGCGCACGGGGCTCCCGACCAGCGGCGAGCCCGACGGGATTCGAAGCTCCTCGACGAGCAAGCCGAGTTGGGAGAGCTCTTCGCCGAGCACCGCGCGGATGCCGAGCTGTTTCGAGAGGAGCTCCTCGGCCGATGGGCGCGTGATCAGGGTCGCGATGCGGTGGGCGCCGATCGCGGCGGGCAGGATCACGTGTTCGGCACCGCTACGCCGAAGCTTCGACTCGCTATTCGGATCCTCGGCCCGGGCGATCACGATCAGATGGCGATTGACGCCCGTGGCGGTGAGCGTCACGAAGACGTTGGCGGCGTCGCTGGGCAGCACCGCCGCGAGCTGGGCGGCGTGCTCCACGCCGGCCTCCCGGAGGATCGTCTCGTCGGCGGCGTCGCCGAGCACGACGAGGTGACCGTCGGCCTCGGCGGCGTCGATCTTCGCCCGATCGCGGTCCACGATGACCATTTCGATCTTGCTCTCGGCGAGTCGTTTGGCGAGGATGCGCCCCACGCGACCGTAGCCACACAGGATGGTGTGATCGCGAAGCTGTCGAATGCCCCGGGTCATCCGCCGCGCCCCCATCGCCCGATTGATCTCGCCCTCCGTGATGAACTGCACGAAGCCGCCGACCGCGTAGACCGCAGCCCCGTAGCCCGCCACGATCAAGCCCGTCGTCAGTGCGCGCAGCTCGGGCGTGTCGACCGGGTGCACTTCGCCGTAGCCCACGCCGAAGATCGTGATGACCACCATGTAGACGGCGTCGGAGGCCGACCAGCCCGCGAGCTGGTAGCCGACCACCCCGGCCGCACAGGTTCCGACGAAGAAGACCAGCCCGGCGATCAATCGTCGGAGCGATCTTGCCATGCTCGCTTTTCCGCAGCTTCCAGGAAACCCACTGTGGTAAAGCAAGCGCAATGCCAAGGCAGCATGGGGATTCGTGGCGGCGTGCTCGACGCAGGGGGCGTCTGCCGTCGGAGCGGCCTCACGCGGGCGCCGGGATTGCCCGTGCGCGCGTGGGCGGCGCCCAAAGAAACGGCAATCAGCTGAGCGCGCCCGCCGCTGCGATGTCCGAGATCTCGTCTTCCGAGTAGCCCAGGACGTCGCGTAACACCTCGAAGGTGTGCTCGCCGATCAGCGGCCCGGCGTGCCGCGGCTTCGCCGGCATGTCCGAAAAAATTGTCACGGCCCCGTCGAAGGTGCTCCGGCCGAAGCCTTTGTGCTCGAGCTCGATGAAGAACTTTCGCGCCGCGAGCTGGCGGTCGGCGTGGAAGTCCATGGCGCGCAGCGGCACGTACGCCGGCACGCCGGCCTCGCGCAGGCGATCCGCCGCCGCGAACGAGGTCTCACCCGCACACCAGTCGACCAGGATCGCGTCGAGCTCGGCCCGGCGGGCGATGCGCTGGTCGAGGTGGTCGAGGTTGTGGTCGAGGTTGTGGTCGAGGGCCGACCCCGATTTCGCTCCGAGTGCTGACAATGCTGCGAGCGCCGGTACGACGCGGCAGAGCGCCCGCCACTGCTCGGTCGTTCGCGTCTCGAGGGCGACGAAGCGCTCGGGCTCCCGAGTGCGGTAGACGCCGTGCGGACAGCCCCATTCGGAGTCGTGGCCGGCGCGGTCGAGGATCCGGCCGTTGATCTGATAGTCGAGGATCGTCGGCGTGAGATAGTGGATCGAGGCCTCGATCTGGGAGACGTCGATGACCTGGCCAG
>JAYVLW010000264.1:0-4550 GCA_043759315.1 Myxococcales bacterium | reverse complement strand
CCGCCTCGGAGGTCGGATCTGGGGCATGACGCCACGGTTTGACGCGGGCCGGCGAGTCACAGCCGGCGAGCGCGAGGATCCCAGCCAGGACCGCGACTTGAGTGACCCCGGTCACCATGTTATGACCCAACCATGCCGCACACTTCCGGCCTTCGCACGCTTCTCGTCACCAGCCTCCTGCCGCTCGCGCTGGGAGCCTGCGAGAAGGACAAGCTCAAAGGGCCGGACGCCGAGGTGAGGAAGGGCGAGGCGAAGATGAACCTTCCCCCCGTACCAGCCTTCGAGCTGCCGGCGGCGAACACGGACGGTTCGCACTCGGTGAAGGAACTACGCGTCAAGGGCCGCAAGCTCCTCGATAGCGACATCACGGTCAAGGGGATCGTGACGTGGGCCTACGATTGCCCGACCGCCGTTCGTCAGCCCGGGATGACCGACAAGGACGTCCAGAAGATGATCGACGAGGATCCCACGAAGTGCGAGCGCGCGAAGTTCTACATCGGAGACACCGCAGATACGCCGGCCGAGAAGAGCCTGTGGATCGTCGACGTGCCGCGCCCGTACAACAAGCTCGAGATGGAGCGCATCAAGAAGCAGGACCGTACGCTCGCGATGTATCCGGATCGCTGCGAGCCCGGTGAGAAGGACCCGAAGAAGATGATCTGCCCGCCGTACGCGGTCGGCGATCAGGTCGAGATCACCGGCTCGTGGAAGATGGCGTCGCCGCACAGCGAGCGGAACTCCGACGGTCTCCTCGTCTACAAGAAGATGAAGAACATCACGAAGACCTGGGAGACGCCGCCGCTCGATCCGACCGCGGCCCCCGCCCCCGGTGGCGCCGGCGCGCCCCCGGCCGGAACCAAGGAGTCGCCGACCGAGATGATGAAGAAGGCCAACGGCGGCAAGGGCTGAGCATCTCCGTCCCGGCTTCGAAGATGGCGCCACCGGGGCGCCATTGTCGTTCCCGCGCGGTTGCTTCCGGAATTCGCCTACGCCTACGCCTCGTGCCGTGTCAGCGAACGAGCGCGTCGAGCGCTTCGCAGACGGCAGGTGCGAAGCTCATGGTCCCGGCGGCATTCGTCGCGGTGCACGGGGCGTTGCGGACGGCGAGCTCGTGGACCACCGGGGCACCGACCGGTGGGGTCACCGTGAGCACCACGTGATGCGTGTAGCGATCGCGGAGCGAGCCCACCTCGGGCGCGAGGCGCGGGGCGGAGACAGCGAGGACCACCGCTTCGACGAGCTTGGGATCGAACGTGCCCGCCGGCGCGCGCGTCCAGTCGCCGATCACGGCGCCGCGCGTGTAGGTGACAGCGTCGATCTTGATCGACGTGATCATCGTCGGCTCCTCGCTCCAGACAGTCTTGTCGGCGTACGCCTGCCCCGTGCGCGCGAGCCGCTCGTACGCGCCGCCGGAGATCCGCAGCGACAAGCCTTCGCCCTCGCGGCGGACCAGGCCGTTGCCGAGCAGCTCGAGCACGATCATCGTGCCACCGTGCACCGCGAGCGACAGTCTCGCGCGCACGATCGCGCCCGGCGGCGTGGCGACGAGCTCGGCGGGCGCCGCGAGCACGGCGAGCAGCTCGGCCACGGCGACCGGATCGGCGGGCTTACCGTCGATCGACGGCGCGCGCTCGAGCTCCAGCTCGCGCCGATCGGGGAGCACCACCTTGTCGAGCTCGGCAGCTAGCAGGCGCGGCTCGGCGACGGTCTCGGCCGGGCCCGCGAGTGCTCGCGCGGCGGCGAACACGGCATCGTAGGTCGTGCGCGGAATGCAGCCGTCGCCGAGATCGGAGGACAGCCACGCGAGCGAAGGGTCGTCGGGACACCTGTCCGCCAGGCGAAGCGTCGGCGCGAGGCTGATCACGAGGTCGTCGACGTTCTCCGCGGGTGGCCGTGACAGCCGCACGATCTCGATCGCCTCGAGGGCGCGAGAGAGCTCCGCCATCAGCTCCGTGCGGACGAGCAGGATCCGCGGCTGCACCTGCCGACGCGGCGAGCCCTCGAACCGGAGGGCTCCGGCCCTCGTGTCGATCGTGATCAGCTGCGCGTGGGTCGCATCGGCGACCGGCCGCCGCTCGCGCAACGCGAGGGGATCCGGATCGAGTGCGCGCGCGACCCACGAGTCCACCAGCAGCGCGCGCTCCCCGACCACGATCCACGTCTGCTCCGTGCCGGGGAGCGCCTCGCCGATGCCGATCCCGCGCGTGGCCGTCCCGATGGTCAGCGAGAGCCGCGTGCGCAGCTTCCCCGCCGCTCCGACCTCGGCCGTCCGCTGCCACCTACCCGCGCGCAGCGCGGCGAGCACGTCGCGGACGACCCGCGAGTCCGCCTGTGCGGTGGACGTGGTCGACGACCATACCCACTGCGTGCCCGCGCCGCTCACCGTCACCGCCGGCAGCGGCGACCGCTCCCACGTCATCGCGCGGATGGAGTTGGGGTCGAGGCCGGGGACCAGGGCGCGGTCCTCCGCCGGCGGCCGGGTCCGGCGCAACTCGCGCACGAGCAACATGCCGAGCACCGCCGCGATCGCGAGGAGGACCGCGAGCCCGCGCCGCGTCGAGATCACGCGGGCCGCCGGTTGCTGGACGTCACGCCGCCCGCCTCCGTCGCCACAGCACGAGCGCGCCGCCGATCAGGACCCACGCGAGGGGGATGGCGCCGACGCAGATCGCGATCACGCTCGTGCGCTGGCCGCTGGTCATCACGAGCCGCACCTGCGACGGCGCCGTGGCCGCGATGGTCACCGACGGCTCGGGCATCCCGGCGAGGAACCGCACCGCGTGCGCGAGCCACAGATCACCCGCCGATGCGCCGCCGGAGAGCACGGCGGTGGACAGCGACTCGGCGGAGCCGATCGCGAGCAGCCGCTTCGACGAGCCGAGGGCTGCGACCGCGACCGGGCCTGCGAGATCGTCAGCGTCCTTCTGCGGCGGCGCGTGGAGGAGGTCGCGCTCCCCCCAGCTCTCCGCGCTCGCACCGACGAGCGCGATGGCGCCACGGCCGGCGAGCACGGCGCGCGGCTGGAACCACAGCGTCGGGCGGGTGCCGCGAAAGCCGACGTTGATCGGATGGTCGGCATAGCCGTTCGCGATCAGCAGCGCGCCCGGCAGCTCCCGCACCGTCAGCGATGGATCGACGACGATCGCGGCCGGGATGCCGAGGCCGTCGGCGGCGAGCACCGACTCGAGCCCCATCGTTCCGAGCGAGCCGTCGAGGGTTCGGCTCGCGGCAGCCGCGATCACCGCGCCGCCGCCGCGCAGGTAACCCTGGATGCCGAGCGCCTCGTGGTCGGCGAGCGCGGTCGACGGCCCCGGGATGATCAGGACCGAGCAGGTGCTCACGTTGTCCAGCGCCACCGCCTCGATGGTCATGCCCTCCGCGCGCAAGCGATCGGCGACCATCGTCCAGTCGGCGCCGTGCTTGTCCTTGATGTCGAAGGGCAGCTCGCCGTGGCCCGCACTGACGCAGACCTTGACCCGCACCGTGCTCGTCAGCGCGGCGAGCGCACCGGCGATCGACTGCTCGATCGCGAGTCGCTCCACGCGCGGCGCGCCATCGGGGCCGCGATCGACGGTGGCGATCGCGAGCAGGTCGACCACGCGCCGGCGCGGCCCCACATCGACGACGACGGCGCCGCCCTGCGCGAGATCACCGGGCTGCAGACCGCCGATCCGCGCCACCTCCGCGAGCCCGCCGGGAAGCGCCGCGGGATCGACGCTGCGCACCACGAGCCCCGGCGCCGCCGCGGCCATGCGACCGGTGACGCGCGCGACCTCGTCGTAGATCGGCGCCAGCCCGGCGAGCGTGGGCATGACGATGGTCAGCGTGGCACCGGTCGGCAGCGCCGCGAGCACCTCGCGGGTCTGCGGATCGAGCGAGTTACGCCGTGCGGCGCTCGCGTCCCACATCGCAGGGCGAACGAGCGCGAGGCCACCGGCGAGCACGCAGATCGCGCCGAGCAGCACCGTGCCGGCGGCGCGGATCCTCACCTCGCGCTTCGTGCGCCGGCCAGCGCACGCGAGTGCGATCGCCGCGGCGAGCCCCGTCACCGCGAGTCCGACGACGAGCACCATGGCCGCGACCGAGATCTCGCCACGCGCGAACGCGGCCGCCGTCTCGCGCACCGAGCAGGCGCGCAGAATCACCGCGAGCGCGGGGTGATCGACCGAGAACGTGGGCCACAGCGCCGGCAGCTCGCCGATGAGGAACAGGCCGATCAACAGGGCGAACCCGAGCGCGCCGGCGCCGAGCGACGAGGTCATCGCTGCGCTCGCCGCGATCGCCCAGGCGAGCAGCGCGGCGCCGATCGCGATCGCCCCCGCGTAGCCCGTGGCGATCGTCGCGGTGTCCCAGCCACCATCGTCAGCGCGGAACACGGCGACCACGCCGAGGTACGCGAGGGTGGGCACCCAGAGCAGCGCGTACAGCGTCGTCGCGGCGAGCCACTTGCCGATCACGGCAGCGCCCTCCCCGACCTGGGCGGTGAGCAGGAGCTCCCACGACCCGCTGCGCTTGTCGTCAGCGATCGCGCGCATCCCGAGCAGCGTCAG
>JAYVLW010000263.1:0-16753 GCA_043759315.1 Myxococcales bacterium | reverse complement strand
CTCGGGCCGGTACAAGGAGCCCTTGTCGGCCTGGAGCTCCGTCGCCTTCTGCATGTGCTGCACGACGAGGTGGTGGAAGATCGCCGCGGACTCGCGCGCAAGGCCGAGCATCGCCAGCTGCTCGATCGGCTGGTACGCGGGGTTCCGCGGGTTGCGCGTGAGGAGGATGACCGCGACCGTCTCGGTCGTGGTGACGATCGGAATCAGCGCCGTGTGCGTCGCGATCACCGCGCGCCGCGCCTGGGCGACGGCGACGATCGGACCAGCCTCGCGGGGGATCTCCTCGTCGGCGCCGAGCGTCCACAGGCCGTCCTGGCCCGGATAGATGATGGTGACCGCGAGGGACGACGAGATCTCGAGGAGCGCGTCGCGCAGCACGCGATCCGCGGTGAGGAGATCGGCCTGCAGCGCGAGCCGGCGAATCCAGCCATAGATCGTCGGTCCGAGCTCGGGCGGCACGGGCACCGAGAGCGGATCGATCATCCCGGGCATCTGCGGCGCGGCGGCGGCCGGCGCGGCGGCGGCCGGCTGCGAGTCACTCCGTGGCTTCGACCTCGACTTCGACTTCGATTCTGACGATGACTTCGACTCTGTCGCCGGCGGAAGCCTCGATGCCGAGGCGCTTCTGGTCTGCACGACCTGGGCGACCGGAAGCGACTGAGGCGTCGCCCGCGGTGCCCGGGGGGCAGGGCCGACCACGCTCGCGTGTGGGGGCTGGAGCTGGTGCGCCGAGCGCTCGGTCTTCTCCTTCACCGGCAGGGGCGGCAGATTCCCGCCGGCGCGGTGCGTGGACGGCTCGTGCTCGGATACCTCGAGGTACTCGGGGGCGACGATCGCCCGCCGGTACGTCGAGACCTCTTCGTTGCCATAGCGCATGATGGAGGGTCGAATTTGCAAGGCAGGGACCACACGGCGGATCGCCGCCAACCCGAGGAAGCAACTGGGTGGGGGCCCAAGGATCAGCGGCCGGAAATGGGGGGTGGGACCGTGATCCGTAACCTGAGGTAGTCGAGTCCCAGCGCAGTCATCGCCTGGATCCCCTGGTAGACAGCGGACTTACGGGTGGCATGACGACTGCTTTAGCCATCGGACATGCGAAGCCGCAACTGCCTGGTCGCCGCCGCCCTCGGCACCCTCTTCCTCGGAACCGGAACCGCGATCGCGGATCGCGATGATGAGGACGAAGGAGAGTTCGAAGGCGACGGTCCGGAGGCCGAGGAGGTCGCCGAGCTTCGCCTCGATGATCTGATCCAGGTCGCGGTTCGCCACGCGCCTGACCTGCAGCGCGCCAAAACTGACCGCGATGCCGCGAAGGGCGCGGCCGGCGCGGCGCGGGCGAGCCAGCAGTGGGTGATGACGGCCGGCGCTCAGTACAAGAGCAACGCCGTGGGCGGTCAGGTCAAGGTCCAGCCGTTCGGCGAGGTCCAGCGGGACTCCGTCACGGGCTCGCTGGGGCTCGGTCGCAACCTGCCGACCGGGGCGAACATGCAGCTGGAGCTCGGCCTCGGTCACACCACGACCGAGATCGACGTCCCCGAAGGCCTGCAGCCCGCAAACACCGCGGGCCAGCAAGCGTCGATGACCAACGGTCGCATCGAGGACACGTTCACCCGCGTCCAGACCACGGCCAAGCTGACGCTCAAGCAGCCGCTCGTGCGCGGCTTCGGCCCCGACATCGCGCTCGCCGACGAGCACCGCGCCGATTACAACGCGTCCGCGGAGACCCTCAAGGCGCAGCTCGCCGCCGAGGACATGATCCGCGAGGTTGTCAATGGTTACTGGGAGCTCGCGTTCGCGTACTACGAGCTCGAGACGCGCAACGAGGCGCTCGCCCTCGCCGATGCGCAGGAGAAGGTGACGAAGGATCTGCTCCGCGCCGGCCAGACCTCCGTGGCCCAGCTCAACGCGGTGGTCTACGAGATCTCGGTGCGCAAGGAGGCCGTCCTCCGCGCCCAGCTCACGCTCGAGCAGAAGTCGCTCGAGGTTCGCCGCAAGGCCGGCCTCGGCCTGGGGCGCCGCGAGACGGTGATCAAGCCCGGCGAGGCGTTCGAGATCGGCAATGAAGAGTGGGACATCGAGGAGATCCTGGCCCGCAGCCGCAAGGGCAACCGCCGCCTCGCGGCGATCGCACTGCAGAAGAAGGCCTCCGATGTCGACGTCAAGGTCGCCAAGAACGCGACGCTGCCGTCGGTGGATCTCTCGGTCTCCGGTGCGCTGATCGGCGGCGGTGAGACCACGGGCCAGTCGTTCTCGGCGCTCACTGGCATCGAGGGTTACGAGGTGATGGCCGGTCTGTCGGTGCAGTTCGAGCTGTCGGGAGCGGCGAAGTCCAACTACGATGCCGCGCAGGCCCGCCGCCGCCGCCTCAATGTCGATCGCGCCGACGCGGAGCGTCAGCTCGACGCCGAGGTCGTGACCGCGACGAAGATGGTCACCAGCGCGCGCGCCCGGATCGCTCTGTCCGACAAGGCGATCGCGGTCGCAACGGAGAACGTCAAGGCCGAGCGCATGAGCTTTGCCTCCGGCAAGTCCTCGAACTTCGACGTGATGGACCGCCAGACCAAGCAGATCGACGCGCAGCTGCGGCGCGGTCGCGCCGTCGCCGACTACCACCAGGCCGTCGCGCAGCTGCAGTTCCTGTCCGGCGTCATCCTCGAGCAGTACCGCGTCAACGTTCGCCCCCGCGCTTCGAGGGGCCGCTAGCCCCATGCCTCTCGAGGGTTACATCGTGCGGGGTCTCTACCCGGCGATCGCGATGCAACCCCCGGTAGTCACGTCCTTCCGTGTTCGGCACGCAAGTTGATGAAGAGAACACCATGCGCCTCACCATTCTCACCAGCCTCCTCAGCCTCACCACCGCCGCCTGCTTGCAGCCCGTTGGCGGGGACTGCGTCGGCGAGCGCTGCGGCATGGCCGACGCCGGCACCACCGTCGCGAAGTGCGCGGACGACACCAAGGTCACCGAGCTGAAGACCGATCTCGTCCTCCGCACCCTCGCGGACTTCGACAAGCTGCCGAAGGGCTGCTGGGCGCTCAACGCGAACCTCCGGGTCGAGGGGACCGTCATCACCTCGCTCGCGAAGCTCGGCGATCTCATCGAGGTCAACGACCTCGCGCTCGTCGACACCGGGCTGACCACCATCGATTCGGCCCAGGCGTTCAACGTCTACGGCTCGCTGCTCGTCAGCGGCAACACGAAGCTCACCTCGTTCGGCAACCTGGCCGTCAAGAAGTGGGAAGGCACCACGATCGGCGGCGCGTTCTCGGTGACCTACAACGTGCGCAACAACCCGCTGCTCGCGAGCGTCGATGCGCTCAAGTACATCCAGAAGGTCGACGTCGACCTCCGGTTCACCGACAACCCGAAGCTCGCGGCGATCCAGCTCGACGAGCTGACCACCGTCAACGGCGCCATCGTCATCGCGAACACCGGCGCGCCGTCGGTCGGCTTCTCGCAGCTCACGCAGGTCGCGCGCGTCGAGATCACGGGCAACCCTGCGCTCACCACGGTGCGCGGCTTCGGCGCCACCTCGATCGGCGGCGACTTCATCCTCCGCGGGAACCCGCAGCTCGCCCAGCTCGGCGCGATGAGCTCGCTCACCACCATCAGCGGCGCGCTCGTCGTGGACGACAACGACGCGCTCGTCGACCTCGCCGGCCTGACCGGCACGATGCAGCGCGTCTCCGGCGCTGTGACCATCACCGGCAACGCGAACCTCACGGGCCTCGGCTCGCTGAGCCACGCCAGCGCGATCGGCGCCGGCTCGATCACGAACAACGCGAAGCTCACCTACTGCAAGGCCATCGAGGTCGATCACTGTGTGCCGAACAGCACCGTGACCATCTCGGGGAACTTGAACACCACCACCAACTGCACCTGCTGGTGCGGCCAGTAGGCCGTCTCGGTCCGACCGCACCTGACCCACCAGCTCACTCACCACGCCCCCTCCCGAAGGAACCCCCCGCCCATGTCGATCACCTCCAAGGCCTTCCGTCTCGCGCTCACCGCAACCGCCCTCTGCTCGGCCGCGGCAACGGCCGACGCCAAGCCCCGCCGCGTCGTCATCCTCGACTTCGATGGCCCGCGCGGGCTGGCCGACACCGGTCATGACGCGGTCGTCGCCCTGCTCGGCGAGAGCTACGACGTCGTCGCGACGAAGCGCTGGGAAGATGCACGGGCCGCGGCGCAGCAGAAGGCGCACGGACCGGCGACGTGGTCGAAGGCCGCGAAGAGCTCCGGCGTCGACGCGGTGATCGAGGGCTGGATCCAGGACGAGGGCCGGCACAAGGTGCTGACTGTCGCCGTGCGCGAGGCCTCGAGCGGCAACGAGATCGACTCGGTGTCGATCAAGCTCGGGGCGAAGGGCCTGACGGAGCAGTCCAAGGCGAAGCTCTCGTCCGAGCTCGACGGCGTCCTCGAGTACATCGAAGGCACGACCGATCCCGTCGGCTCGGGCCTCCGTCCGATCGAGACGCGCAAGATGATCGGCGCGAAGTCGACCAGGTCCGAGGAGACCGCGCAGCGCGCCGGAGACGACGACGAGGCCAAGCCGACGAAGAAGAAGCGCAGGGCCGTCGCCGAAGCGACGGACGAGGCCGCCGACGAGGCGACCGAGGCCCGGCCGACGAAGAAGAAGACGGCGCGCGTCGACGCCGAGATCGAGATCGAGCCGAGCTCGGCCGACGAGCCCACTGCAGCGCCGAAGAAGAAGGACAAGGAGGTCGCCACGGCCTCCGACGCCAAGGACAATGCCGACCTGGTCTCGCTGTTCGGCGCGACCTCGGACGAAGGCAAGAAGATCGATCCGGCCGCCTCGCACACGCCGCAGCCCACGCCGCGGTTCCGGATCGGAGGCGGTGGCTACTATTCGTCGCGCACCCTCGCGGTCGGTGCCGAGAAGCAGGGAGACGTGCAGAACTTCGCCGGGGTTCCGGCCAAGGGGCTCGAGATCAACGCGTTGGTCTATCCGTTCCCCGTCAAGAAGCTCGACGGCGATCTCTCCGGCGTCGGGTTCTCGTTCGGGATCTCGCACTCGGCCGGCTCGGTCGTGTCGTTCGATGACATGGCGACCGTGAGCGAGTACAGCCTCAACCAGAGCGCCTACGACCTCGGGATTCACTACCGCTACCCGCTGGCCGACCTCGTCGCGATCGACGGTCATGTCAGCTACGGCCACAGCACCAACGTGATCACCGGGGCGCCCCCGGAGTTCGAGACGCCCGATACCGACTACAGCTACCTCGGCGCCGGCGCGAACCTCGATCTCAACATCGCAGAGCGGGCCTCGGTGGGGTTCGGTGCCCGCTACATGTACGTGCTCGATGTCGGCGACATCAGCTCCACCGAGTTCTACGGACCCGGCCGCGCTTCGGGCTGGGGCCTCGACGCCAACTTCGTGGTTCCGCTGCCCAAGTCTCTCTACGTGCGTGGGGCGCTCAACTACGAGCACTTCAAGATCGAGCTCGACGAGGTGGGCACGCTGACCGAGGAGTTCGGAGCCTTCGAGACCGTCGACTCCACGGTGGGCGGCTCGCTCAACATTGGCATCCAGTTCTAGCGGTTCGTCGTCATCGTTCGTGGTCCGAGCCGGCGCGTGCCGGCTCGAAGCCGTTTCGGCGGTCGTGGTGGCGCTCTCGTCGAGGATTCGATCGTCTACCGACGAAGACGATCGGGGTGGGAGGACCCGGCTCGATCGCACGCAGGTAGCTGATCAAGCGTCGTCATCGCGGTGGCACATCGCGTGCTCATGACTCGGACATCCACCTCTCACCACAGGACATGCCCATGTCGAACTCCAAGACCACCGAAGCTGCTGACCCGTTCATGTCGATCGACTCCGAGAAGCTGACGAACGTCGCGGGCGGCGCAGCTCGCGTCACGGCCCGTTCGGGCGGAGCGAGCTCCGAGATCACGGCGATGCTGACCTCGATCGGCGACTCCATCAAGTCGCTCGCGGCGAACCAGGGCAACAGCGGCTCTGACCCGATGCAGATGATGATGATGATGATGATGATGGGCGGCATGGGTGGCGGCGGCGGTGGCGGCGCCCCTGCGGCGGCTGCGGCTCCTCCGCCCCCCCCGACGATCAACATCTCCACCGACGTCAAGCGCGGCTGGTAATTCCTCCCATCACAACTACGCCCACCACTCCGAGGATCCCATGACCAAGCACACCGAATCCCCCGACGCACTCGAAGCGATCGACCTCACGGCACTGGAAGTCGTGACGGGTGGACGAGTCAGTCAATCGAGTGCTCCGGATCCGCAGGTCATCGCCGGGATCAAGCAACTCGGCGAGCTCATCGCGCAGGTCGGCCAGGGCCTCGTTCAGGCCAAGGCGCAGGGCCCGCAGCAGATGATGCAGATGATGCAGCAGATGATGCAGATGCGCGGCGGCCGCTAGCGCTCACGCCTTCGTCGACACGAACGCCCGGAGCGCATGCTCCGGGCTGTTTTTCGTTCCGGAGGTTCGGCGGGCCGGAACCGCGTCGGCGACGTGAGGACTCGATCCGTACATTCGAGTTGACTGCGATCGGGATGATCGCGAACCCAAGTACGCGACGACACTCGATCGCATCATCGGCACGCACGCTGCACATGATCAGAACAGGCATCCGAACCTCCAACCCCAGCGAACGACGAAAAGGATCACCACCATGAAGACCATCACCACCAGCGAGCTCGTGACCGTGACCGGCGGCGTGAAGACCAGCGACGCCGTGACCACGCAGCTCACCGCACTCCAGGGCTCGATCAAGGATCTCGCATCCGCGCAGTCCAAGCCCGCCGGCAACGACAGCATGACGACGATGATGATGATGATGGCGATGCGCCCGCAGCCGCAGCAGACGGTCGTGGCTGCGCCCGCCGCCGCGGCCGCACCGGTGATCAACGTCGACACGCGCGTCCGTCGCTGAGTCGCCCCACTCCTTCGCAGCGCGAGAACCGCGGCCTTCGGGCCGCGGTTTTTCGTTTGTGCGCTCGAGCGCGTCGAGATCCGCGCAGCCTCATGGCTCCTCGGGTGGCCGTTGCTCGCGGGTTGCGCTGTGTCACCCGCACTGATCGCTGATCCTCGTCGAGCTCGAGCTAGATGCGCGGAACAACACGAGCGCGCCCGCGGCACACCATCTGCACATAGTCAAAGTCATGCAGGACATGGACGCCATCGAGGCCATCAACTTCGAGCAGCTCGCGACGGTGACGGACCGCCTCCTGCTTCGCGGTCGGGCTACCAAGAAGCGTCCGAGCTACCACCGGATCGACGTGACTCCGGAGCTGACGCTGCGCATTCGACAGAGCGCTGTGTGGCGGCGGTTCACCACCACCGCGCTGCTCACGGCCCTGTTCTCGGTCACCGCTGCGATCGTCAGCTTGCTGTGATGACAGCTCGCACGAGCAACGTTTTTTGGTGAGAACAGTCGAGACGTGGTGACTCGACTGAGGGTGCGGCTCGGAATGGGCCCCGGGCCGCACCCGCTCTCACCGTTTTTCCGGGCCTGCTACTCCTCGTCGAGTGGCAGGCCCAGCTGTTGGGTGGGCCGCGTGGGGGCCTCGTTGTCGAGCTTCACGGCGCCACTCTCGTCGGTGTAGTTCGCGGCGAGGCGCTGCGCACTGACGGGATCGATGTTCTCGAGCCGGGTCAGCGCCTGCGAGACGATCTCGCTCCACTTGACGGACTTCTGGCCGGCGTCTAGCAGCGTGGCCTCGATGTCGCGCGCGAGCCGGCGCAGATCCTCGTCGCCGACGTTCTCGCGGTGCGCGGCGATGCGCTGGAGCGCGGCGAACAGCTTGTCGCCATCGAACGGTTCGACCGAGCCATCGCGCTTGCCGACCTTGAGCCCGGGCGCGCCGAGCGTCTCGTAGGTCGTGAACCGTCGCTTGCACCCCGTGCACGCGCGCCGCCGGCGCAGCCCGTCCGCGGTGACCCGGGTCTCGGTCACGCTGGAGTCGCCGCCGCAATACGGACACTGCACGACCGCGATCGTAGCGCCTGATCGAGGATCGGCGAAATTTCGGGGATCCGAGCCGCTCAGCGCTTGCAGCGGAACTTCGCCATCAGGCTCGGCGACCCGCCGGTATCCGACATCCGGTAGAACACATCGCCCCTCACGGCCAGGGTCTCCGGGAAGCCGATCCCCATCGCCGCGAGCGGGCTGACCTTCGCGGTCGCCGGGTCGTCCCAGCCGGTGATCTCGTACACGTTCGCGAGATCGAACAGGTTCGAGCCTGCCCACAGCGAGCCGTCGTCACCGAACGCGCAGTCGGCGAGCGCGCCGGGGCGAGTGATCGCGATGCGCTGGTCCTGGTGGCCCACCAGCTTGCCGCCCTCCTCCGTCAGGCAGAACAGCGCGCCATCGGCCTTGCCGGCAGCGAACCCCACACATGGGCCGTTGCGATGCGCCACGTCGATGAGGCACAGGCCCTCGTAGTTGCGCCCGCAGTTGGTCTTGTTCGCACTGCATGCCATGCCGTCGCCACTCGGCGGCTGGTTGCCCTCCGACTTGTCGGAGAGCGTGGCCGGGCCGATCGCATACGCGTCCTCGGCGAGCCTGAACCCCTTCGCGGTCTCGTCGCGGTCCCACACGCGGATCCAGCCCGCCGAGTTGATGGCGACGAGCTGCTGGCCGCGCGCGGCCACGCCTTCGAGGTCTTGCCCCGCGCTGCCGAGCGGCAGCTTGCCGGTCTCGCGCGTCTCGCCCGTTTCCGGATCGATGACCGCATACGCGCCGTCGTTGCCGCTGTCACTGATCACCACGAGCGCGAGCTTGCCGCCGATCGTCAGCCACGCCGCGCCCGAGGCCTCGGGCACCGAGGACGAGTCCGCGAACGGCAGCTGCGCGCAGCGATCGCCGACCAGGGCGGCCGACCCGGGCGCGATGAACGCCGGATCCCCGTGCTTGCCCTGCTTGTCCTTGCCGCATCCAGGCGCGGTGGCGACGCCAAGCGCGAGCAACAGGAACCGTGTCACCTTCTGCCCAAGCACCAATAGCGCCATGTCAGCGCCCGCGTTCCGCGCCCCACAGGAGGACGTGCAGGCGCGTGCTGAATCGGAATCCGCGGCCCTGCGCTTCCGGCACCAACCATCGCGACTTTCCGGCGATCTCGTCCGCGCTCGTTCCCTCCGGCATGACCATCACGCGATGGCGGGGGATCCCGAAGGTACGCACGACCGACTCGATCTCTTCGAGGTCGCTGGCGCTGGTAACGACGAACTTGAACGAAGCGTTCGGGCTACCTGCGAACCAGGTCATCGGCCCGGTGCGGAGGCGAGCTGTCTGTCGATTCGCCGACGTCTCGAGCTTTGCAGAGACGTTCCACTGATCGACGAGTGGCGCGAGCTCTGCGATGGGCTCGATCGTTCCGTTGGTCTCGATCTCGATGCGAAAGCCCTTCGTCCGCAACGACCGGGCGACGTCGACCAGATGCGCTTGTTGCAGCATCGGTTCGCCACCGGTGAAGATGAGGTTTCGCGTGTGTGTTCCCGCGAGCTCGACGACGCGCGAGACGACGGCGTTCTCCGCCAACGTCGTCGTGTTCGCGGCCTTGTCGTGGTTGTCCCAGTCCCACGTGTACTTCGTGTCGCAGAAGCTGCACACGAGGTTGCACTCGGCGAGGCGCACGAAGACGCTGGGCACACCGACGCTGAGTCCTTCGCCCTGGATCGAGGCAAATAGCTCCGGTTCACCACCTGGTAGGCGGCTGAGCAACATCGTCGGGCACTCTAGTACGTAGCCACGACATGACCTAGCCCTACCTTCGACGGCTAGGGGCAGGGAGGGGTCGTGGGGCACGCGCCGCTGATGTCGCGCGGGTGTGTCTCGCGGCATCCGGTGGCGACCACGATGTCGTTGGTAGCGAGGAAGCTCGGCTTGGTATCGCTGCGGAAGCCCCGATCGATGCCGTGGAAGCCGCTCGACTTGATCTCGGTGTTCGTGATGAACCCGGCGGGCGGCTCGCCGCCGATGATCCGGATCGCCGCATCGTTCGGCACGGTCTGACCGGCGGGAACGCACGAGTCGCTGCCGCTCACGCTCGCCTTGCCGGCGAACAGGACCTTGACGTGGTCGAGGCGTGTGGTCGGATTGACCGTGCTGCCGAACCACAGGCCGTACCACTCGCCGGGGACCGGGTTCGCCGAGGCGGAGGTGAACGTGATCTTCTTCGCGGCGGTGCCCACCGCGATCAGCGCGGCTCGCGCGGGCGTCGTGGCGGCGGCGGCGTCGATGCGCATCTTCGCGTCGGGTGCGAACTTCAGCGTCACGCCGGGCTCGATCGTGACCGTCGCGAGGCCGGTGCCCCCTCCGAGATCGAGCACGGAGCCGGCCTGGTAGCCGATCCGATACGGCACGCCGCGCTCGTGGATCGTTCCGCCTTCGACCATCGCCTCGGGGCCGCCGGTCCCGCGCACGAGGATCTCATCGATGGAGTTTCCCGTGTACGTGCCAGTCGGGATCGTGTCGAGCAACCGCGCGAACGTGGCCATCGCGAAATGCGTCGATCCGGAGACGGTGACGTCGGTCGACGTGGCGTCGAAGCCACCGCCGTCGTGCAGCGTGATGCCCGAGCTCTTCGAGCTGGTCACCGTCAGGTGATCGGCGTGGATGATGCCGGCCGCGATCGGTGTCGTGCCGGCGATATCGAGCGCGCCGGCGACGACCGCGATGCCGTTCAGAGGGTCGCCGCCGCCATCGATCGTGGTGTGCGTGAACGAGACCTTGCCGCCGTTGAGCGTGCGGATGTTGACCCACGCCGCGGCGTCCTTCTTCTCGATCGTCACGGGCTGACCCGCGATACCCTGCGTGGTGATCGAGCCGCCGGCCGCGACGGAGATCTGCTTGCCGGCGGCGATCCGGACGACCGCGCATTTCTCGATCGTCACGGCCGCGTTGATCGACGTGTCGAACGGCAGGATGTGCGGGCTGCCCAGGGCGGTCCACGTCTCCGCCGCGGCGACCGAGCCACCGTGCATCGTGCCGGTGCCGGTGACGAGCGGGCACGAGGGCGCATCGATGACATCGGGGGGGAGCGGGGCGTCTGCGAGGTGGTTCACGCCGTCGTCCCCGCACGCACCGACCACCGCGAAGAGACCCACAACGAAGCGTTTGCGATTCACGTGTCCCTCCTACGCCGCGAGCCCCGGCTTGGTACCCACCGTATCACCGGTTGTCGCGCAATAGCGTGAAACCATTTGGTGGAGATGCGCCCTACCAGCCGCGAGCGCGACGCCAAGCACCCGTTGTCCCAGCGCGCGCCGCTGAGACGGTGCTGTCGCAGTTGGCGTTGGGAGGTGCCAGTCATCCACGCGCCGCGGTTGGCCCCGCTCGCAGTAGGGTCTCGTCATGTCTAGGTTCTCTTGCGCGCTGACGGTTTCGACCCTGGCAGTATCGGTGTTGGGAACGGCTGCTGTCGCAGGCCCTCGGGTCGACGCGAACGGCGTGGTGATTCGCGACGAGGCGAGCTGCGGTACGCACCAGGTCGCGTCCCCGCACGCGGCGGCGATGTCGTTCGCCGCGACGCCGACCAAGGTCATCTACCTCAACAAGAACGGCGGCACGTACAACATCGTCAACGGCGCCACGGACTCGGCCACGAACAGCGCAGGCACCATCGCCGCGGGCGATCAACGAACGCACGCCGGCGCGGTGATCCCGCCGATCGATGCATCGTTCGACTGGCCGTACATCGTCGCGTGCGTTCGGCAGCACTACAAGCCATACGCCATCACCATCACGGAGACCGAGCCGACCGCCGGCAACTACGTCGAGGCCGTGGTCGGTGGTACGGGCGCGAGCACGGGGTGGAGCGCGAGCTCGGGCATCCTCGGCGTCGCGTCGGCCGACAACTTCTGCGGGGTCACCGAGCGCGGCATCGCGTTCAGCTTCTCCACGAACCACGTCGGGATCTCCAAGGCGAACGACGAGCTGTGCGCCACGATCGCGCACGAGGTCGGTCACCTGCTCGCGCTCGAGCACGAGGCGACGGCGACGGACACGATGTCGTACGTCCCGTTCGCCAGCTCCGGGAGCAAGCTGTTCACCTCGGCGAACGCCCGGTGCGGCACCACGCCGAGCCAGGTCGGCAGCTGCAGCTGCACGCCGGTCGCCGCTGGCATGACGAACTCCGCGATGCGGCTCGGTCAGTTCGTCGGCCTGCGTCCGACGGAGAAGGATCCACCGAAGCTCGAGCTGAAGTCCCCGGGTAACGGCGACAAGGTCCCGCCGACGTTCACGGTGACCGCGACCGCGAGTGACAACGACGTCATGGAGCAGGTCAGCGTGCTGCTCGACAACGTCGCCGCTGGCTCGAGCACGTCGCCGGCAGGCAGCACTTACAACATCACCATCGCGAACGCCGCGCTCGGCGACCACATGCTCACGGTCAACGCGATCGATCTCGCCGGCAACGTGACCACCAAGTCGATCGCGATCAAGATCGCGAAGTCCGAGCTCGGCGAGACCTGCACCGGCAACGAGCAGTGTGCCGGCAACCTGTGTGCGACCGCCGAGGACGGGAACTTCTGCTCGCAGGTGTGCGGCGACGGTAACTCGTGCCCCGATGACTTCGAATGCCAGGCGGTGGGTGCCACCAGCATCTGCGTCGCCTCGGGAGGCTGCTCGGCCACCGGTCGTAGCGGCGGCATCTCGATGATCATGCTCGTCGGGCTCGCGCTGGTCGGCGCGCGTCGCCGCCGTCGCGTCACAACGTCGGCGTAGCGACGAACGGGAGCATCAACCAGCCCGTCGGCGATCCCGACCCGCGAGCCCCGACCCGCGCGCTCGCGGCGGCGAGGCGCGGTGCGCTCACTCTCCGCCGGCGTCCGGGTCTTCGTCCTTGGAGCCGCCCTTCTTCTGAGCGCCACGGGTCGTCCGCTTCGGCGCGGCCTTGGACTCGGTCGCCATCGGTGCGGGCGCGGCCGCGGCCGGCGCCTCCGCGGCCTTCTCCGCTTCGACCGGCTCGGGCATCGCCGCGGCCCCGTCCGCCGCGCCGCCACCGGGGGCCGTGGCAGCTTCCGGTGCAGGCGAAGAAGCGTGCTTGCTGCTGCCGCCGCACGCCACGAGCAAGAGACACAACCCGAATGTTTGGAGCCTCATGGCCAGGAATCCTAGCGCAGCCCGGCCGTGTTACCACCACGGGATGCGCCTCCCGCACTTCGTGGCCGTTGTCGCCGTCGCGCTGTTGACTCTCACCGCCGTCGCGCGGGCGGTCCCGAAGACGCCGACGAAGTCCGAACAGGCGGTGATCGACAAGCTCGACAAGGAGCTGACGCAGTACCAGATGAAGCAGGCGACGTTCGCCGCGCTCAAGGTGGCGAAGCAGCTCTACGAGCTGACGGCGAAGGGCTGGGGCGACGACGCGCAGGAGACGCTACGCCGCGCGTCGACCTACGCGGGCCTGCTGCAGCAGACCGGCGACTACGCGGGGTCGATCGCGCTCTACAAGCAGGTCCTCGCGCTCACCGAGAAGCAGAAAGGCGTGGACTCGCGCGAGGCGATGTACGCGTTGATGCCGCTGCTCGGGCCGTACTGGATGCAGAACCGCCTCGACGAGCTCGAGCCGATCTACCTGCGCATGCTCGCGATGTCGAAGAAGCTCGACGGTGAGACCAGCACCTCGTACGCGGGAAACCTCCAGCAGTACGGGAATCTGTTGAACCAGCGCAACGAGTACTCGGCCGCGCTCCGCATCTTCGAGCAGGCCTACAAGATCCAGGAGGCCGCGGCGGGCAAGGACGAGCTCCAGCTCACCGGCGCGATGCATGTCCTCGCGAGCACCTACTGGCAGACCAACCAGAAGCAGAAGGCGATCGCGATGTACGACCGGATCATCGCGATCATGCAGAAGCAACCGAACGCCAACGTGCAGATGCTCGCGGGCACCTACTGGGGAATCGCCGCCATGTATCACTACGGCAAGCGCGATGACCTCGCGAAGCCGCTGACGCAGAAAGCGATCGACCTGTACACGAAGGAGATCGCCCGCCTCGAGAAGGACAAGCCCGACGACCCGATGTTGCCGTCGATGATCGGCCAGCTCGGCTACCAGTACCGGACCATGGGCGATCTCGCGAAGGCCGAGGAGTACCTCATGCGCTCGGTCAAGCTCGACGAGAAGCGCAACTCGCAGTTCTCCGCGTGGGGAAGCTCGCTCGCCGAGATCAAGCGCGCGCAGGGCAAGCCGAAGGAGGCGCTCGTGCTGCTCGAGAAAGCGCAGGCCGAGCTGACGAAGATGTCGCCGGTGTCCGCGACCGTCTACAACACGCAGATCGCGGACGTACTGCGCGAGCTCGGCGACTATCCGCGCGCCGAGAAGCTCATGCTCGGCTACCAGGCGAACCTCGCGAAGACGTACGGCACGCGCCACCCGATCTACGGCATGGCGCAGCTGACCCTCGCCTACACCTACATGGCGAGCGGAAAGATCGCGAAGGCCGAGCAGCTGCTCCACGACTCGCTCGAGATCGCGGAGCGCGAGCTCTCGCTGGTGCTGAAGACCGGCACCGAGGCCGACCACGCCGTCTACTTCGGCCGCAACAACTACCAGCTCGACACCGCGATCAACTTCCAGCTCGACTACGCCCCGAAGAGCGCCTCGGCCTCGCGCCTCGGCCTCACCACCCTCTTGCGCCGCAAGGGTCGCGTCCTCGACGCCGCTGCGGCGAACCTCGCCACCATCCGCAGCAAGCTCTCGCCCGAGGACAAGAAGCTGCTCGACGATCTCGCCGGCGCGCGCGCGACCCTCGCGAAGCTGACAGTCGCCGGGCCATCGGCGACCGGCGACGCCGACTACGCGAAGGAGGTCGTGCGTCTCGAAGATCAGATCGTCAAGCTCGAGCTCCAGGTCGGCAAGAAGAGCGCCGCCTATCGCGCGGCCTCCCAGACCATCGACCTCCCGTCCGTGCAGAAGCTGATCCCGAATGACACGAAGCTCGTCGAGATCGTCAACTTCCAGCCCGGTGATCCGAAGGCGCCGTACTCGATCAACCCGGTCATGAAGCCGCGCAAGTACGCCGCCTACATCTTCGGTGCAAAGGGCGACCCGGTCCTCGTTGATCTCGGCGAGGCCGCGGCCATCGACACCGCGATCGAGAAGTTCCGCAAGGCTGTCGCCGATCCGAACAACAAGACCGTCATCTCCCTGGGCCACGCTCTGTACACGCTCACCATGGCGAAGATCGTCCCCGCGCTGGGCACCACCACGAATGTCCTGCTCGCTCCCGATGGCGCGCTCAACGTGGTCCCCTTCTCCGCGCTCGTCGACGACAAGCAGCAGTTCCTGATCAAGACCTACACGTTCACCTACCTGACCTCCGGCCGCGATCTCCTCCGCCTCAACATCAAGACCAAGGCCCAGGGTGGCGGCGTGATCTTCGCGGATCCGAGCTTCGACGCCACCGGCCCCGCGCCCGCGAAGCCCGCCGATCCGGCGCTCCCCGCCACGCGCGGTCGCCGCTCCTCGGATCTCGCGTCGCTGATGTGGCCCGCGCTCCCGGGTACGGCGCAGGAAGCCGACGAGGTCACGAAGCGCATGCCGGGCCTGACCATCTATCGCGCGGCCGATGCCACCGAGGCCGCGGTCAAGGGCGTGCACGGTCCGCGCGTGCTCCACCTCGCGACCCATGGCTTCTTTCTCCCCGACGAGCCACCGCCCGTGCCGAAGGACGCGGCGCGCTCCGCGCTACCCGCCGGCGCGCCGATCGCCGCAGAGAGCCACGAAAATCCCTTGCTCCGCTCGGGCCTCGCCTTCGCCGGCGCGAACAAGCTCAGCTCCGGCGACGACGACGGCATCCTCACCGCGATGGAGGCCTCGGGGCTCGATCTCCTCGGCACCAAGCTCGTCGTGCTCTCGGCCTGCGAGACGGGCGTCGGCAAGGTCACCAACGGCGACGGCGTCTATGGGCTCCGCCGCGCGCTGGTCATCGCGGGCGCCGAGAGCCTCGTGATGTCGCTGTGGCAGGTCGACGACGTCGCGACCAAAGATCTGATGGCCGGCTACTACGCGAAGCTCAAGGCCGGCCGCGGTCGCAGCTCCGCGCTCCGCGACATCCAGCTCGAGCTCTCCGCCCGCAAGGACTACGCGCACCCGTTCTACTGGGCGAGCTTCCTTCCCGCCGGCGACAACGCGCCGCTCTGATCAGACGGGGATCACGTCGAGGTGGAGGCCGGCCGCTTCGACGAGCGGCGCAAGGTCGTCGGGGTCCGAGGTCAGGATCCAGTCCCCGTCCTTCGCGAGAAGCACGATCGCTGCGTCGATGACATCGCGCGTTCCCGTCCTCGCGAGCAGGACTCCGGCGCGTTGACCGAGCTCCTCGTCGAGGGGAACGACCGTCAACGTTGGCAGCAACCTCGCGAGAATCGCCTGTCGCCCCGATCCGCGGCGCCAGACCTGTCCGATCACTCCGCCGTGCGTGAGAGGACTGCGCCCGTCGAGCTCCTCGCGGTGAAGCATGCGGGTCGCTGCACGGTCGCGGCGTTCGATCGCGATGAACGCGCCTGCATCGAGGATCAGGCTCATCGGCGAGGCCGTTTCTCGGAAGCGCGCGATACCGCCTGCGACGCTTCTTGCTTCGTCGAGTAGCGCTGCGCAGGACGGTCCGGACGCGTCGGACGCGCTGGTCGCACGTGGATCGCGCGCGCTTGCAGCTCGCGGACCGACTCCGCCATGTCCTCTTCGGTGATCATGCCGAACTCGCGCTCGTAGTCTTTGATGAACTCGCGCATCGCGCGCAGCCGCTGATCGCTCTCCAGCTTGAGC
>JAYVLW010000262.1:0-5045 GCA_043759315.1 Myxococcales bacterium | reverse complement strand
GTTGCGCGCGTAGCCGAGGCGATGCTCATGCCGCTCTAACAGATCGGAATCCGTCCGGATTCCCGCGCCGACGAGAACGCAGGATCAGATCTGCACCCTTACGTCAGCGCATGTGCGACAGCACCGCTGACTGCCGACAATGCGGTGTAGGCGAGTGCCGCCGACATGGGTACATTTCGCGATTCTCCGACGAGGAATTCGATCCCGCTTTGCCGTTTTTTTTGTGTTTCTCGTGACAGGGACAGCACCGTTCTGTAGTTTCTATCGTGGGGATTTCGTCGACCACGACCAGGAGGAGAACATGAGCAACCTGAAAGAAATCGAGCAGCGCCATGGTCGGGACCGCTGGAAGGACGCGCTGTTCATCTGCGCGGCGCTGCTGCTGACGGCGCTCTCGATCGGCTCCGTCACGTCCAAGGCCGCGGGCAGCACGCACGAAGCCAAGTGGTCGCTCGCAGTCGTCGAGAGCCCCGAGCTTCTGAAGTAGGGAGTAGCCCGGGCGGACCTGGGCAGAGAGCTACGCGCAGCGTCTGCGCCTCAACCGGCGCGGCGGCGCATCCGGCCGCCGCCGATCAGTCGATCCAGGCTGTCGGCGGGTGAGCCCTCGATCACCACGATGCCGTGGCGCGTCAACAGGCGGCGCCCGGGCTCGAGCACTGCCTTCTGGTCGCGGGTCATCAGCTCGCGGACCCGCTGCCCATGTGGCGTGGCGACGCTCGGCAAGAACGCTGATGTCGAGGGCACGAGCGCGATCACGGTGCCGGCTGCCTTGCGGAGCCGGGCGAGCGCCTTGATCGCCCGTGGCTCGTCCTCGGCGAACCCGGCGAGGTCCGAGATCAGCACCACCACGTCGGGCCGTCCGTTGACGACGGCACGCTCGACGGCGCGCATCAGCCCGGCGGCGCGCTTTCCGTGCTCCCAGGTGGTCCGGTAGGGCAGCTCGATGCCGCGCAAGCGACAGAACTGCCGCAGCGGCGCCAGCTGTGCGTCGGGCTCGACGATCGGTGCCAGCTTCGCGCGCTTGTCCTTCCGCTGCTTGTCGCCGCCGATCATGATGTCGATCAGCCGGCGGCACAGTCGACCGGTCGCCGCGACATCGTAGAGCTGCCCATCGGGGCCGGCCTGGATCGATGTCCAGCGACCGTCGTCGAGGGGCGGCGCGACCTTGATCCGGACGTCGATCGCTTCCTGATGCGCGAGGTAGCGGGCGACGAGCGCGACCAGCTCACCGGCCGTGACATCCGTCAGGTCCTCATCGACGATCGACCGCGTGTCGAGCAGGCGATCCACGATCTGGAGGTAGTGGTGGTGGCCGGTGTCGGCCTGCATCTCGACCACGGTACGTGTATCGAAGCCGACGAGCCCGATCCGATCACTGTTCGCGACCGACGCCTTCGCGAGCGCGGCGACCGAATCGCACGCCCAGTCGAGCGGCGTCTTGCCGAGCGCGCCACTGCGCATGCCGCCGCCGACATCGAGCAGCACCATGTGCGTGGTCACGATCTCGTTCTCGAGATCCCGGACCATGAGCTGCCCGCGGCGCGCGGTTGCCTTCCACGCGATCATCTTGAAGGGATCGCCATGGCTGTGCTCGCGGAGCTCGCGCAGCTCGCCGGACAGCCCCCGGCGGCGCACGTGGTGGAGACCGACCTGTTCGTGGAGCGCGCCGCCCACCGCACGGACCGGTGCACCGCGGAGCGCGACGGTCCGCGGGAACACCTTCACCGCGATCGGGTTCGGGAAGAACGCCTCGATGTCGAACAGGCCGAGCGCATCACCGAACGTCAACGCTGCGCCGTGCAGCACCTGATACCCCGCGGCGAGCGGTTTCACGATGGTGGTGACCTCGACCTGCATGCCGCGCTTCACCGTCGCGCTCGGTCTCTCGTCGAGCTGGAGGCCCGAGGCGGCGAGGATGTTGGTGGAGAGAATGCGGAGCTTGCGCGAGCCGTGGTTGCGGAACGCGAGGTGGAGCTGGAACGGACGATCCGCGGACAGGGCGCCGCCCGGCTGGTCTCCCGGTGGTACCCACCACGACAGCTCGATCTTCTTGCGGCGCAGCAGGATCGCGGTCGGATAGAACGCGAGGTAGAGCGCGAGCAGGACCGAGAGGATCACGCCCGAGATCGCCACCAGCGGCGGAGCGCCATGGAGGGCACCGACGAGCAGGAACAGCAGCGCCGTGCCGAGGATCAGCTTCCCACGCGTGGCGAGGCGAGGGATCACGCGGTCACGCTCGCTTCGGCAGCTTGTAGCTGACCTTGTCGACGGCTTCGGAGACCACCTGCGTCCCGAGGTGGCCCTCGAGCTCGGCCTCGGGGGTCATCAGGATGCGGTGGCCGAGCACGAGCGGCGCGAGCGAGCGCACGTCGTCGGGCAGGATGTAGTCACGGCCGCGGAGAAGCGCGAGGGCCTTGGAGGCATGCACGAGCGCGAGGCCCGCGCGCGGCGACGCACCGAGATAGGCCCGGGCGTGGCTGCGCGTGAACGCGACCAGGCCGAGCACGTAGTCGAGGAGCTCCTCGGCGACGAACACCTCCTGGGTGAGCGCCTGCATCTCGAGGACCTCGCTCGGTCCGAGTACGGGCCGCACCGGCGGCGGTGGCTTGTCGTACGTGCCGAGCATCCGCTTCTCATCGGAGGCGGACGGGTAGGTCATCTTCAGCTTGATGAGGAACCGATCGACCTGCGCCTCGGGGAGCGGGTAGGTGCCCTCCTGCTCGATCGGATTCTGAGTGGCGAGCACGATGAACGGCTCGGACAGCGTGCGGGTCTCACCCTCGATGGTGACCTGGTGCTCCTGCATGGCTTCGAGCAGCGCGGACTGCGTCTTCGCCGGCGCGCGGTTGATCTCGTCGCCGAGCAGGACGTTGCAGAACACCGGGCCCTCGCGCAACACGAAGGTGTTCGTGCGCATGTCGAGGATGTAGGTGCCGGTGATGTCGGAGGGCAGGAGGTCCGGCGTGAACTGGACGCGCCGGAAGTTGCAGCCGAGCGTGGCCGAGAACGCCTTCACCAGCGTGGTCTTCGCGACGCCGGGGATGCCCTCGATCAGCACGTGTCCGCGCGCGAGGAGCGCGACGAGCAGCGCCTCCGTGATCGCGGGCTGGCCGATGAACGCACGCGCGACCTCGTCGGTGATCGCGCGGCACAGCTGGTTGACGCGAGCGAGCTTGTCGGGACTGAGGGAGGCGTGCATCTATTGGTCTTGGGCGGCGGCTTGCGGTGCGTCGGGGACGGGGGCGCCGAGAGTACGACACAGCTCGGCCACGTCTTTGTACAGGGTGTCGAATTCGCGACGCTGGAGGTGGCCCGCGCTCCACGGCGCCGCCGCCTGGCCTCGGCTCGGTAGTGCGCGGAGTCGCCGGTAGACCCGCGTGAGCGCCACGCCTGCGCCGGTGCCCTTCGCCTTGGACAACTCGGCGACCAGCTGGGTTTCAGGAACCGTGTAGAGGGGCTCCGATCTCCCGGTGAGCTCGCCGAGGAGGCGTTGCACCTGGTCGCGCAGGATGCACGCGAGGACGAGGTTGGAGGCGTGGCCCGCCTCCGCGGCGACCACCAGGCCGTGCGGCTCGTCGCGCCGGGAAGGGCGATTGAACTTGAGCCACGCGCCATCGATCTTGGGGCCGCGGCGGATCGGCAGCGCGAGCATCGCGAGGAGGAGCAGGGCGGCCGCGAGCGACGCGGCGAGCGCCTTCATCGCGGCGGGCGTGAGCAGCCATGCGCGGCGCTCCGACAGCCAGAAGTTGAGGTCCGCGATCGAGCGGCCGAGCTTGCCGGCGGCGGCGTCGTCGATGTACGGGCGCGGCTCACCGTACATCGGCACGTCGCCTCTCAAGAGGATGATGTGGCGCGCGCGCCGGTTGCCACGGTCGAGCCAGTTGAGGAGGTTGCTGGTGAGCTGCACGTTGCCCGGGAACTGCAGCATCCGGTTGATCAGAATGCTCGGATCGCTGATCGCCACGAACCGGCCGCTGCCGCGCTCGCCGGCGACCACGATCGCGCCATCATCGAGCGCGACGATCGTCGACGCACCATCGACGTTCGTCATCACCGCCGGGTGGTTCGTCACCACGTCGCCCACATCCTTCGCGAGCGGATGATCGCCGCGCGCGTTCGCGATCGGCGCGTAGGTGCGGCCCTCGTAGAACCGGCTCGCCTTCGCCTGCTCGACCTCGACGCGGAGCATGCCCATCGATTGCATCGCCTCCTTGCCCTCGCCGAAGTCGTCCGCGACCACCACGTTGCCGCCCGCCTGGACGAACGCGCCGAGCTTCTGCGGCTCCACGCGCTTCAGCGGATAGACGAGGAACAGGATGTCGTCGGCGGAGATGTCGCCCCACTCGAGCGAGCTCACCGGCGTCACGGAGAACCCCATGCCCTCCGCGAGGCCGACGAAGCTCGCCATACCGTTCCACGCCTGGCTGTTCGGATCGTACTCCAGGGCCGGATCGGCCGCGGGCGCCGCGGCGATCGGGGAGGTCGCGAGGACGAGCGTGCATGCCGCGGCGAGGGCGCGCTTCACGCGATCTCCTTGCGCAGCTTGTCGCACGCGGTCCGCAGGCTGATCAGGGCCACGGCCAGCTGTCCCGAGCCATCGTGCTCCTCCAGCGCGAGGAGCGCGAAGTAGCCGTGCGCGATCGTGTGGACGATCACGTCGAACTTGGCGTGTTGCGCGATGAAGTACTCGGGTCCGCCGTAGTGCCACGTGTTGAAGCACGAGTGCAGGTGCGAGAGCACCACGCCGTAGTGCGCGGTCAGCACCGCCCAATCATGCTTGTCGAGGGTGGAGAAGCTATCGACCATCTCTCCCTCGGAGTCCGCGAACGCGCCGCCGACCGCGCCGGGCGTGGTCTCGACGGCGTTGCGCATGATCTCTGCAAACGCGCTCACGAGGATTCCTCGAGGCGCGCCAGCAGCGCCGTCTCGATCTCGATCTTGAGCCCGAGTTGCTTCACGAGATCGTTGACCCAGTACTGAAACGCCGCGCGCCGCAGCTCGGGAAACACCTCGGCCGCGATCTCGTCCTGCGTGGACTCCTTCGC
>JAYVLW010000261.1:0-3849 GCA_043759315.1 Myxococcales bacterium | reverse complement strand
CGTAGCCAGAAGCTCTGGATCTATCTCATCCTCTTGGCGATGGGCTTGATCATCGTCGAATGGGTCACCTATCACCGCCGGATCACCGTCTGATATGTCGCTTCGCAAATCGCTCAAAGCGCTGTTCGCCCCCGGTCCACTGATCCGGCTCGGGCTCGCGATCGGCGCGGCCGTGGGCCTGTGGATCGCGATCTCGTACTGGATCGGCGACCGCACCTCACTCCACGTCGACTGGCTCGGCACCCGCCCCATCGATCTGCTGTCACCGCAGTGGCTGCACCTCGCCGCGATCGTCCCCGCGTTCTTCGTCCTGCGCGTGCTGTCGCTGACCGATCTCTCGATCCTCCAGCAGGTCGTGCAGTCCACGCTGCGTTCGCTCGTCGTGATCGGCGTCGCGGTCGCGCTATCACGGCCGTCGTGGATCACCGAGCAGAGCAAGGTGTCCACGGTCGTGCTCGTCGATGTCTCGGACTCCGTCTCGGAGAAGCAGCTCGAGGCCGCGAAGGCGTACGTCGACGAGATCGAGAAGGAGGAAGGCGAAGGCAACCTCCAGCTGATCACGTTCGCCGAGAAGCCCGAGGTCGTGCGCGGCGGCGACGGCGCGCTGTCGAGCGGCATCAAGCGCCATGTTGGCCGCGGCGCCGGGACCGACACCCAGGCGGCGATGCAGCTCGCGTACGGCCTCTACCCGGATGGCTTCCTCCCGCGCATGGTCGTGGTCTCCGATGGCAACCAGACCGTCGGCGACGTCGCTGTCGAGGCCTACCGCGCCAAGGAGCTCGGTGTGAAGATCTCGTGGCGCACGTTCGATCAGGACAAGACCAGCGAGATTCGCGTCGTCGGCGTGATGGTGCCCGACGACATCAAGGTCGGTCAGCCGTTCGAGGTCACCGCCGAGGTGTGGTCGACGGAGGCGCAGAGCGCCACGCTCACGCTGCAGCAGGACGAGTTCCCGAACCCGCTGGAAGGCAGCAAGCGCGTGGATCTTCGCGAGGGCAAGAACCTCGTGAAGTTCAAGTCCGACGCGAAGCACGCGGGCGCCACCACCTACAAGCTGCGGCTCGCGAAGTACGACCGCGATACCGAGAAAGCGAACAACGAGGCCGTGATGACCGCGCCCGTGAAGGGCAAGCCGAGCGTGCTCTACGTCGAGGGTGGCATCCTCCGCGAGCCGGGCTCGGCGGGGTATCTCCAGAAGGCGCTCGAGCACGAGAACATCGACGTGACGGTGCGCGGCCCGACCGGCATCCCCGCGAACCCGAAGGAGCTCGAGAAGTACGATCTCGTCCTCGTCTCCGATGTCCCCGCGCACCTGATGGGCGCCGGCCAGATGGCCGCGCTGGACACGTACGTCTCCAGCATGGGCGGCGGCCTGATCATGGCCGGCGGCGAGGACTCGTTCGGCTCGGGTGGCTACGAGCGCACGCGCATCGAGCAGATCATGCCGGTGCGGTTCGATTCCGAGAAGATCAAGGAGCAGCCCGACATCGCGCTCGTCCTCGTCCTCGATCGCTCCGGCTCGATGCAGGGTCCAAAGCTCGAGGCCGCGAAGGAGTCCGCGCGTGTCACCACCGAGGTGCTGTCACCGAACGACTACATCTCGGTCGTGGCATTCGACTCCGAGGCACAGGTCTACGTACGGCCGCAGCGCGCGGCGAACCGCATGCGGATCTCCGCCGAGATCTCCCGCCTCCAGTCGGGCGGCGGCACGAACATCTTCCCGGGCCTCAAGGAAGCGTACGAGATCCTGCAGGGCATCAACGCGAAGGTGAAGCACGTCATCCTCATGACCGACGGCGAGGCGCCGATGGACGGCATCCCGGAGCTCGTGCAGGACATGCGCAGCGCGCGCATCACGGTGTCCTGCGTCGGCGTGCAGGGCGCCGATCGCAACCTCCTCTCGCAGATCGCGGATCTCGGCGACGGCCGCCTCTACATGGTCGAGGACATCGGTGCGCTGCCGAAGATCTTCATGAAGGAGACGCAGGAGGCGCAGAAGTCGCAGCTCGTCGAGGACGTGATCCACGTCCGCATCGCGAAGCGGGTCGAGGCGATCGAGGGCACCGGCGTCGAGAACGCGCCGCCGCTGCACGGCTACGTCACCACGAAGCCGAAGCCGACCGCCGAGACCATTCTGATCTCCGACCTGGGCGAGCCGATCCTCGCGCGCTGGCGCCACGGCGCGGGCAACTCGGTGGCGTGGACCTCCGACGTCAAGAACCGCTGGGGCGTCGACTGGATCCGCTGGGGTGGCTATCCCAAGTTCTGGGCGCAGGTGGTGCGCTCGTCGATGCGCCGCAAGGTCTACGACTCGTACGACCTGTCCGCGAAGGTCGCCGACGGGCGCGCGATGGTCACCGTCGACGCGATCGATACTGGCGACAAGTTCGTCAACGAGCTCGAGACCAAGCTCGAGGTCATCGACCCGTCGACCAACAAGACCACGCAGACCGTACCGATGGAGCAGACCGCCGCCGGACGCTACACCGCGAACTTCCGGATCGAGAAGTACGGCAGCTACCTCCTGAAGGCCGTGCACAAGCGCGATGGGAAGACCGTCGCCGAGTCGATGGGCTCGGTCGCCCTGTCCTACCCGCTCGAGTACCTGCGCACCACCCCCGATCCGGAACCGCTCCGCCACGCGGCCCAGGTCTCCGGCGGCTTCGATCAGGCCAAGCCCGCGCAGATCTGGGCGACCAAGGACGAGAGCGTGAAGTACGCGCAGGACTTGTGGCCGTGGGTGCTGATCGGCGTGGTCGGCCTGTTCATCCTCGACCTCTACGCCAAGCGCGTACGCCTGTTCGGCTACCGGACCATCAAGTTCCAGTAGTCACCACGCGACGTCGATCGTGCCGGTCCGGCCATCGATCGAGATCGCGAACGACTTCTGCTGGATCTCGCCGGTGGGCGCGCGAATGACGTCGACGCTCCACGAGTCCCCCGGCGCCACCACGAGATCCGCGGTGAGCTCGGTCCCGGCCTTCGCGAGAGTAACGGACGACGGGCAGTGGTTCTCGCCCTCGAGCACCGCGCTGGTATCGCAGCCCCATCCGCGCACCGCGCTGGTCTTCAGGCAGGAGGTGGCCGGCGAGACCGTCGTCGTGATGTCATCGAGCCCACAGCCCCCGCAGCTCGTGACCGCGAGCGGTGCGGAGGTCAGCGCGCCGACCAGGAGGGAGGCAAGGAAGAGTCGGATGGCCCGCACGTGCAGCGCAATCATGCCGTGGATAACCGGGCGTTTGTACCCGGAAGTGATCGCCATGCCCCGCTGGAATCGCGACACAGACGTCGCCAACGGCCCCCAACGGAGTAGGCTGCCGACCGATGGACGAGAAGCTGGACCTCCTGATCGCCGATGGCGTGATCGACGAGGTCCTCGGTCGTCTGAAGAGCGGCAAGGAAGCGAACATCTCGCTCGTCCGCCGCGGCGAGGACGTGATCGCCGCGAAGGTCTACAAGGACCGCGCGACGCGCAGCTTCAAGAACAACGCGGACTACAAGGAAGGCCGCAAGGTCCGCAACACGCGCACGCAGCGCGCGATGGACAGCGGCGGGAAGTTTGGCCGCGACGCCGCGGAGCAGGAGTGGAAGTCCGCGGAGGCCGACGCGCTGTACAAGCTCGCCGGTAGCGGCGTGCGGATCCCGGCGCCGGTGCTGTTCTACGAGGGCGTGCTCCTCATGGACCTCGTGCGTGGCGCCGACGGCCACCCCGCCCCGCGGCTGATCGACGTGACGCTCGATCGCGATGCCGCGCTCGGCATCTACGCGGACCTGTGCGCCCAGATCATCGCGATGCTGTGTTGCGATCTGATCCACGGCGACCTCTCTCCCTACAACATCCTCGCCGCC
>JAYVLW010000260.1:0-27174 GCA_043759315.1 Myxococcales bacterium | reverse complement strand
CTGGCTGCAGGTCTCGAGGACGGAACAACTAACTGCGGATGAGCTTCACCAACGCTGCGGAAAACTGGACGAGCTTGCAAACCGTTCCGGAGTGGAGTTTGACGGCTTCGATGTGGGTAACGTCGACGGTGAGATCCTCTATCCATCAGATTCAGAGTGAAGCTGTTCTTTCCGTGAGGGTGCAGATCCAGCCGATCCAGCCTGGGCTGAAAATGATCGCGGGAACGGAACAGATCGCGGTCTCTTGCGTGGGATGAGGCTCGCGATCGAACAACCGCGCAGTCGGCGCAACCGGAACGGGTTGACGCCCGACTCGTATGCGAGCTATCGCCACTGTTCCCACTCTCGAGCGTCAGCGTGCTGCTGTCGTCGCTGCGGTTGCGTCGCTGGGTAGCAGACTCGGCCCCACGATGATCGGCATCGGCTGCTCGCCGCGCGCGATCTGCTGCCACGTCGTGGCCCACACGGACCAGTACAGCGGTTCGCGCCCGAACAGCGCGTGACGCCCGCCGAGGTCGAACAGCTGGCCGCTGTACGGGACGCCGCGCGTGATCGGGGTCAGCTTCGTCGCGTGTAGATCGTAGATCGCCTCGGTCTCGAAGCCGTCGCCGGGCCACACCACGAGGCCCTCGTCGGCGATGTCGTACGGCGGCGTCGGTGCATCGTCGGGCCTGAGCGCGTGCTCCAGCTGCTCGCGCAGGAGCTCGACGCCGGAGAGCTTGTAGAACCCCGCGAGCGCGATCTCGAAGATCCGGCGCTGGGCCTCGTCGAGCCGCGTGATCCATCCCGGCTCGGCGAGGCCGCCGACGATCCAGCCAGACTGCAGCTCGAACCGGATGGTCGCCGGCGCGGACCCCACGCTCGGGCACACGATCGTCATCTGCACGCGGTTCGAGCCGATGTCGATGCGCGACAACGCGACATCGGTGGCGCGAAACGCTTCGACCTCGACGAGCATCGACACGAGCTGACGATCGACGAACTTCGCGATCGCCTCCTCGACGTGGTGCAGGCCCTCGTGCTGCTTCGCGATCCCTTTCTCGTCGCCGCGCCACGCCGCGCGCCGGAGCCGCGTGAACAGCTTCGGGATCGTGCCGGAGTGAAAGCCCGGGCGCAAAAAGCCCACCATCGACTCGCCGTGGTGGCCGATGCCGAGCGCCTCGAGGGTCGCGGGACGGCTCGCGCGGTAGAGCTTCCAGTTCTCCTTGAGCTCCCACACGAGGAAGCCGGCGAGACCTGGGAGCACGAGCACGGTGAATCCGGCGAAGCCCTTGGCGAACGCGGGGCCGAGCAGTCCTTCCATCGCATTGGTGACGGCCGAGAGGATCGACGGGATGATCGGGATCATGATCTTCGCGGCCACGGTGACGACCGGGAAGTGCTTGATCGGGTTCGTCGTCGGCTCGATGAACAGATCGACGTAGAGACGCAAGACGTACGCGATCAGGAACCACACCGTCCCGAGTGCGCCCTTGACCACGAGCTTGATCATCGACTGCCCCTGGCGGAACCGGAGCAGCTCGTCGACGCGATAGATCGCACGGTCGACGAGGTCGGCGAGCTTGGCGAAGAAGTCGAGGATGACCTTCACGAGCCCGGGAAGGATCCGGGTCGTGAACTGCTTGCCCGAGAGCACGAGCCAGTCCGCGACTCGCTCCTCGACGAGCCGGCCGTACTTCGAGTTGAAGCCGAGCGCCGCCGCGGCGAACACGCCCGCCGCGACGACCCAGCGCGCCCAGTCGTCCAGGCGCCCCGTGAACAGGAGCGAGATCGCGCCGAGAATCGCGGGTCGGATCACCCAGCGGTTGAACGGGCTCTCGATGAACCCGCGCACGATCCGATGGCCCCAGAGCGAGATCGGGATCCTCCACAGCACGAAGCGCGCCGCGCGGCCGAGCATGCGGAGCACGAAGCCGACGACGGTGCGGAACGGCCGCAGGTGGATGACGAGGAACAGGAACGCGGCGCCTCCGTACAGCGTGTACGGCGTCGAGATCTGCGGCTCGACGTGCCAGATCTTGTGGACCAGCGGGCCGACCATGTGCTGCAGACCCTCGACGACGGCGAGCGAGCCCAGCAGCGGGAGGAACGCGTACAGGGTGAGGATGCGGCCGAGCGGCGTGCCGAACAGGACCGACGACAGCTTCTGGAGGAACCGCAGGTAGATCTCGCCGCTGCGATACACGCCGTCGAGCGAGCCTTCGAGGATCCGATCCGCCTGCAGGAGTTGATCGCCCGACTTCAGCGCGGCCAGCGTCAGGTCCGGCATCTTGAGATCGTTCTTCGAGATCGCATCGCGGAGATCGGCGAGCGTCAGGCGGCCGACCGCGACCGCGCGATCGAGCAGCTCGTCGACCAGCTTCTTCTGCGCCACGCGCTCGGGCAGCGAGTGCGGCGAGAGGCCGACCGCGTCGAGCGTGGCCTCGACCTTCGGCCGAAGCTGCTCGCGCACGTTCAGATCTCCGCGCTTCGTGATCCGGTGCAGCACCTCGGCCAGCCGGTCGCGCTCCTCGGCGGTCGCGAGCTCGCACGCGGCGACCTTCTCGTTCGCCTGGTGCAGCTTCTTCGCCATTCGCACCTCGCGCGTCGCCGGAAGCGAGCGCACGACCTTCCGCTTGCCGAGCGACACGGCCCAGCTCACGACGTCGACGACCTTGACCTCGTGCTCGGCGACGATGCACGCCGCCTGCAGATCGTAGAGCAACCGCGCACCCACGTTGAACTGGAGGGACTGCTGCGTGCCCGCGAAGTGGACCACCGGCAACAGCGCCTCGATCCAACCCTCGGTCGACGGTTTGCCGAGCGAGACGGAGAGCCGATCGACGAGGGCTTCGAGATCGGCGCGCGCGCCCGGGAGATCGCCGGCGCGCGCCGCATAGATCGCCGCCCGCGCGAGGTTGCCCTTCTTGCGCGCCTTCACGGCATCCTTGCGTGCCGATCGATCCGCAAACTCGAGCTTGCCGGAGGCCGCGTACGGGTCCAGCGGCGCCTCGGTATCGATCGTCGGAGCTCGGGGGGCGCGCGCGGGCCGCGACGCCGCGAACAGTGCATCGGGATCGACGTCGCGGGCGATCGTGGCGTTGACCGCGGCGAGATCCGCGAGCGCGGGGAAGGTGTGCTCCAGCGCGCGGGGGGCGAACCTCGCGAGCTCGAGGTAGAGCGCGACGAACTCGAGGTAGATCACCGCCTCGTCGGCCGGCGGGACCAGGAGATCCTCCTGCCGCAACACCGAGCGGATCTCGTCGAACTCGGTCTGGCCGATCGCATCGATGCGCTCGCGGATCCCGCCGGTGGTCAGCGCACCGCGGCCGACGAGCTCGTCGAGCGCGAGGTGGACGCGGGCGTGGAACACCGCGCGCCACGCCGCCGTCAGGGCCTTGGGCTCGCCGGCGAGCAGCTTCGCGCGGTCGCCGGTGATCACGATGACCCGCTCGGGGAGGCCCGGGCTGACCAGCCAGGAGGGCAGGGACCCCTTCGAGATCACGAAGGTGTGGTCGTGCGGAACCCGCAACCCGACGCCGCGGAGCTTGTGATGGCTCTTGATGATCCTGCGGAGGACACCATCCTCGACCAGGATCGCTCCCAGGCGGCCAAGCTCTTCGTCTACTGCGTCCATCGGGGACACTGCACCGTACTCGTGAGGTACGCTCTCGTCTACATGCCGACGGCCGAGCCTGTGCTCGAGATCCGGGACCTGGTGACGGAGTTCCGTACCGATGCAGGGACCGTGCGCGCCGTCGACGGGGTGTCGTTCTCGATCCCCGCGCGCTCCACCTTGGGGGTGGTCGGCGAGTCGGGCAGCGGCAAGAGCGTGACGGCGCTGTCGGTGATGCGGTTGATCGCTTCACCCCCGGGCAAGATCTCCTCGGGGTCGATCAGGTACGCGGGCAAGGACCTCATGTCGCTGTCGCCGGAACAGATGCGCAAGATTCGCGGCAACCGGATCGCGATGATCTTCCAGGAGCCGATGACGTCGCTGAACCCGGTGTTCACCATCGGGGACCAGGTGGGCGAGGCCGTGAGGCTGCACCAGAACAAGTCGAAGGCCCAGGCACGCACGATCGCGATCGACATGCTGAAGCTGGTCGGGATCCCCTCGCCCGAGGAGCGCATCGACGACTACCCCCACCAGCTCTCCGGCGGCATGCGGCAGCGCGTGATGATCGCGATGGCGCTCGCGTGCAAGCCGGATCTGCTGATCGCCGACGAGCCGACCACCGCGCTCGACGTCACGATCCAGGCGCAGATCCTCGACCTCCTCCGATCGCTGCAACGCGATCTCGGTATGTCGATCCTCCTCATCACGCACGACCTGGGTGTGGTCGCCGAGACCTGCGACGAGGTGGTGGTGATGTACGCGGGGCGGATCGTCGAGCGCGCCAGCACCGAGGTCCTGTTCGCGGCGCCGCGCCACCACTACACCGCCGGACTCCTGCGCTCGATGCCGGGCTACGGAGATGACGTCGCGCGCACCCGGCTCGTCGAGATCCCCGGCATGGTGCCGAGCCTCTCGGAGCTGCCGGTGGGCTGCAAGTTCGTCGATCGCTGCGGCGCGGCGCAGGAGCTGTGCCGCGCCGAAGAGCCGCCGCTCGTGCAGCTCGGCGCCTCGCACGTGCGCTGCCACTTTCCTCTCGAGCCCGGGCCCGTGGATCCGGCGTCATGAGTCTCCTCGAGCTGACGAAGCTGACGAAGCATTTCGGCCGGGTCCGCGCCGTCGAGGACATCACGCTCGCCGTCGAGGCGGGTGAGACGCTCGGGCTCGTCGGCGAATCCGGCTGCGGCAAGTCCACGCTGGGCCGCACCGTGCTGCGACTCCACGAGCCGACCTCGGGGACCATCGCCTTCGACGGCAAAGATCTGACCGCGCTCTCGCAGCGCGCGCTGCGACCGCTGCGCCGTCACATGCAGATGATCTTCCAGGATCCGTACGCGTCGCTCAACCCGCGGATGAGCGTGGGTGCGGCGATCGCCGAGCCGCTCGAGATCCACGGGCTCGGAGCGACCAAGGAAGACCGCGCGGCGCGCGTCCAGGAGCTGCTCGCGAGGGTCGGGCTGCGGGGGGATGCCGCAAAACGCTACCCCCACGAGTTCTCGGGTGGGCAGCGCCAGCGGATCGGAATCGCCCGCGCGCTTGCATGTAAGCCAACGTTCATCGTGTGCGACGAGCCGATCTCGGCGCTCGATGTCTCGATCCAGGCGCAGATCGTGAACCTGCTGGAGGACCTGCAGACAGCGGAGTCACTCACCTACCTGTTCATCTCTCACGACCTCAAGATCGTGCAGCACATCTGCGACCGGGTCGCGGTCATGTATCTCGGCAGGATCGTCGAGCTCTCCGCCGCAAAGGCGCTGTATCGCACCCCGAAACACCCGTACACCCAGGCCCTGCTCTCGGCCGTCCCGCGCATCGATCCGAAGGCGCGCAAGGACCGCATCATCCTCCAGGGGGACGTGCCCAGCCCGCTGGCGCCCCCGCCAGGCTGCCCGTTCCACCCGCGCTGTCCCGTCAAGGACAAGCCCGAGGCGTGCTTCACCGAGCTCCCGAAACTTCGCGTGCTCGGCAACGGCGCGCAGGTTGCGTGTCACGTCGCAGAGTGAAGTAGAATTATGCTCGAATGAGTTCGCGCTCGGGAGAGCTCGCGATGCGGTCGCTTCCCGCGGTCTTGCTCGACCTCCACGAGGATCTAGCGACGGGCACGTTGATCCTGAAGCGCGGCCGCGTGTCCAAGACGGTCGAGCTGGTCAACGGCAACCCGGTGTCCACGGCGTCCACGCCGCGCGACGAGACGCTCGGGCACTTCCTCGTGTCGAGCGGCGTGATCAGCGAGGAGCAGCATCGCTCCGCGGTGGCGCGCGTCGGCGAGCTCGGCGGCAAGCTCGGCGAGGCGCTCGTCGGCATGGGGATCCTCACCGTCGAACAGTTGATCGAACAGCTCGGCAAGCAAGCGCGCCACAAGCTGGTGCAGGCGCTGCGCTGGCCGCAAGGCGCATGGCGGTTCGACGAGTCGCACGATGCGATCGAGGGAATGCAGCTGCGCATGGTCGAGGTCGTGCTCGGTGGTCTCAAGGAGACTGCCGTCGAAGATCTCGGTCGGCTCGCGCGGCTCGACGGTCTCGGCTTCGAGCTCACCGAGCGGGGCAAGCGGATCCGTCACGAGCTGAAGCGCGTGTTCGGCGAGCGTGCGATCTCCTTGCTCGCGAACGGCGCGCCGATCGCCGACATCGAGCGGTCGTTCCCGGATCGCGCGCAGGGCCGGCTCGCGATCGACGCGATGATGATGTGCGACGCGGTCACCGCGATGGCGGTCACCGGTGTGGGCCTCGGCAGCGGACCGGCGACGCCGATGATCGCGCCGCCACGCACGAAGACGCGCCCCGGGGCCGAGCTGTTCGACATGTTGTTCGAGGACATGGACGGCGATCCCGATGGCGCCGCGCCACTCGAGTTCGATCCCGAGGACTCGGGTGTGGTCTCGCTCGAGGACGTGCGCCAGGCAGGCTCGGAGAGCGATCACGCGACGGTGCTCAAGCAGACCCTCACGGCCGAGCACGCCCGGATCAAGGGTGCGGACCACTACGCGGTGCTGATGGTCGGGCGCAGGGCCGACAATGACGAGATCGAGACGGCGTTCCGTCTGCGCGCGAGCATGCTCGACCGCGGCGGCGTGATGATGACCGATCCGCGCGAGCGCGCGAAGCTCGGCGAGCTGCGCCAGATGTACGACACCGCACGCGCCGTGCTGCAGGACGATCGGCAGCGACAGGCCTACGACCGCGAGCTCGCAGGCGGAGAGCTCGTCCAGGTCGCACCCGCGATCGACACCGAGCTGAGCTTCCGCGTCGCCGAGGAGCTGATGGCGCGCAAGCAGTGGGCGCAGGCGACAGGTCACCTCAAGACCGTGATCGCGCGCGCACCGAACGAGGCTGACTACCACGCCGCCCTCGGCTGGTCGGAGTGGATGGGCGGCAGCGAATCCACGGTCGCCGGCGACGCCGCGCGCAACCACCTCAACCAGGCCCTCGCGATCAACCCGGATCACGCCGCCGCGCACGACTTCAAGGGCCGGATCGAGGCGAAGCTCAAACAGGATGACGCCGAGGCGCTGTTCCATCTCGAGCGTGCGGTCGATCTCGCTCCCGAGCGAGTCGAGGCCGTCGCGGCGATCGAGGCCCTGCTGATCAGCCGCGGCGAGCTGCGACGCTGGGAGCGCGTGCTGAAGAAGATCCTGTTCCGCCTGCGCGGCAAGAGCACGATCGCCGAGGCCAAGGCGTGGGCGCGCCTCGCGCGCCTCTACCTCGATCACCTCGACGATCCGCAGGGCGGCGCCGCGGCCGCAGCGACCGCGCGCAAGATCGCGCCGCGTGACTCCGACGTCGCCGCGCTGATCACACCCACCGACCAGGCGACCGCCGGCAGGTCGTCCGATCCGATCCGCGCGGGCTGGCGCGAGGCCCTCGCCGATCCGCACTCCGGTGCCGCGCTCGTGGCGAGTACACACGCGAGCGGTCACGCCGACGCCGCGTTCCTCGCGGCCTCCACGATGGTCGCGCTCGCCACCGCCGACGAATCGATGGCCGGGCTCTACGAGCAGCACCGCGTACGCGGCGTGAGCTTCCCGACCAAGCCGCTCGGCCGCGATCAATGGGCGCTGCTGCGGCACAAGGACGATGGTGTCGAGCTCGGGGCGCTGATGGAGCTCGTCGCCCCGGCGGTCCACGCGCTCGCGCCGATGACAGTCGCGGAGAGCGACCTCGAGGCAGGTAACAGACTCGAGGAAGCCGAGGTACCGGTCGCGTTCGCGCGGCTGCGCGAGAAGATCGCGGAGATGCTCGGTGTCGCGGTCGCGCCGGTCTATGCTCGTGTCGAGCTCGGCACGCAGATCCACGTGGTCGCCGCGGCGACGCCGGTGCTCGTCGCCGGCGACGAGGCGCTGACCGCGCCGGAGCGACCGGAGCTGGTGTTTCGCCTCGTGCGGGCGATGACGTTTCTGTGGCCAGGCCGCGCCGTCGGCGCGTCACGCCCGGGACGCGTGCTGCGCGCGATCGTGATGGCGGTCTTCCGCGAGGCCTCGGGCTCGACCGTGGGGCTCGAAGATCCGCTGGCCGCAAAGGCCGCGGAGAGCTTGAACGCGCTCGGCGACACCGCGCGGATCCAGGCGCGTGCCGCAGCGCTGCGGCTGCTGTCGCGCGGTGGCGGCCTCAACCTGTCACTGTGGGCCCGCTCGCTGTCGCGCACCGCGGATCGTGCCGGCATGCTGCTGTGCGGCGACGTGCCGGCGGCCTTCGTCGGCGCGAGCGAGGCCGGCGAGCTCGATCGTGACCTGCAGGAGTTCGCGTACAGCGTGGCGCACGTCCACCTTCGCTCCCAGCTCGGCCTCTCGCGTTCGTGAGCCTCGCGTTCGCCGAAGCGCTATAGTCGCCTCCGTGGACAAGCCCGAACACCTGCGGACCGTCGATGGCTCCCCGGCGGCGTGGCTCGCGGCGAGACCGGCAGCCTGCGCGGCGGCCGCGCTGGGCCTGTTGGCCTTCATCATCGTCGCGGTGTCCCAGGGCCAGCTGTGGTCCACGCCCGATCCTCGGATCAGCGTCCCGTGCTTCGTGGTGACCGCGATCGCCGCGGTCGTCTCGATCGCGCGCAAGGAGCGCGGCGCCTATCCGCTGTGGATCGTCGGACTCGGCCTCGCGGCGGCCGCCGTCGTCCTCGGCTGGTTTCTCATGCTCGCCATCGTGGTCGCCGTGACGGCGGTCGTGATGTTGATCCTCCACGCGGTGATGTAAAAGAGGCCCCGATGACCGACCACGAGCTGATCTACGACTGGAACTCCGTCGAGAAGGTCTCCCCGCTCTCGCCGAAGCGGAAGATCCAGTTCCTCGACGAGACCCTGCGCGACGGCATCCAGTCGCCGAGCGTGGTGGATCCCTCGATCGACGACAAGCTCCGCCTCGTCGAGCTCGCGAACGACCTCGGCATCGACACCATGGACATCGGGCTCCCCGGCGCCGGCAAGCGCGCCGTCGAGGACGTCACCACGATCGCCCTACACATCAAGTCGCAGCGGCTGAAGGTCAAGGCGTCGTGCGCCGCCCGCACGCACCAGAACGACATCCAGGCGATCATCGATATCTCGCAGAAGGTCGGCATCGAGATCGAGGTGTTGTGCTTCATCGGCAGCTCGCCGATCCGCCAGTACGCGGAGAACTGGGATCTGGCGAAGATGCTGCAGCTCTCGGCGGACGCGATCGATCTCGCGCGCAAGTACAACCTCCCCGTCGCCTACGTCACCGAGGACACCACGCGCTCGCGCCCCGAGATCCTCACGAAGATGTTCACCACTGCCGTCGAGCACGGGGCGCAGCGGCTGATCCTGTGTGACACCGTCGGCCACGCCACACCCGACGGCATCAAGAACCTCCTCAAGTTCACGCGAAACATGATGAACGGCCTCGGGCGCGAGGACGTCGGCCTCGACTGGCACGGCCACAACGACCGCGGCCTGGGCGTCGTCAACTCGATCTTCGCGATCGAGTACGGCGCCGATCGCATCCACGGCACGGCCCTCGGCATCGGCGAGCGCGTCGGGAACGCGGCGCTCGATCAGATCCTGCTCAACCTCAAGCTGCTGGGCGAGCTGCCGGATCACGATCTCACGAAGCTCGTCCTGTGGTGCAAGACCGCCTCCGCCGCCACCCGCGTCCCGATCCACCCGCAGTACCCGCTCGTCGGCACCGACGCGTTCCGCACCGCCACCGGCGTCCACGCGGCAGCGATCATCAAGGCCGAGAAGAAGGGCGACGCGTGGCTCGCGGACCGCATCTACTCCGGCGTTCCCGCCGGCATGTTCGGGAAGGAGCAGGAGATCGAGATCGGTCACTACTCCGGGGAGTCGAACGTCGTCTACTGGCTGAAGAAGCGCGGCTACGAGCCCACGCCCGAGCTCGTGGCCGCCGTCCTCGGCGAAGCGAAGCGCGGCAACCGCGTGCTGTCCGACGACGAGGTCGTGGCGGTCATCAAGGCGTCGCGGTCCCAGTAGCGAGCGAGGCTACGGTTTCGGCTTCGCCTTGATGATGACCTGGTTGTCCTTGACGACGACCGAGAACTCGACGCCCTTCGCCTTGTACTGCTCCATGATCTTGGGAGCCTGCGAGTTGATCGTCTTCAACAGCTTGCCGTAGGCGCCGGGCCCGGCGTCCTCACCGACGGCCTGCTTCGCCTTCACGTACTTCGCGTAGAGCGCGTTGACGTCGGCGTCGTTCATGCCCGGAGGCGGGCGCATCGGCGGTGCGGGCTCGGGGCGCGGCGCGCGGGGAAACGGCCCGGCCATCGACTGCACCGGGACCTGGGGTCGCTGCTGTGACGCGCCCGGCGCGATCGGATTTGGCCGGGTGACCTGCGAGGGAGCGACCGGGATGGGGCTTGTCGCGCGCTGCTGCGGCACCACGGGGACCGGACCCGTCGTGCGGCTCGGCGGCGGTGGCGGCGGCGCGGAGACTCCGGGCTGTGTGCCCGCGCGCTGCGGCGCGACGAAGCGCACGCCCGCGGTCGGATGAGGTGGCGGCATCGCCTGCATCGGCTGGCTCTGTCGCTGCGGGGGCTGTGGCGGCGTCGCTGGTATCGGCTGGCTCTGCCGCTGCGGGGGTTGTGGCGGCATCGCCTGGATCGGTTGGCTCTGCCGCTGCGGGGGTTGCGGCGGCGGCATCGCCTGGATCGGCTGGCTCTGCCGCTGCGGGGGGCCCGGCGGCATCGGCGGACCCTGTCGCTGCGGGGCTGGTGGCTGGCTCTGGCGCTCCGGGGCCGCGGCGCGCGGGGGGGCGACCGCCGCCACGGGGCGTTGAACCGGCGCGGGCTTTGGCGGGGCGGTGAAGCCGGTCGGCTCGTCGTCCTCCTCCATCGATGGGAACGCCTTCGCATCGGGATTCGTGTCGTCGGAGACCGACGCGAAGAACGCGTCGATATCGAGGTCGCCGTCGCTCTCGGACACCACGTGCTGGTTCTTGCGGACCGCGTTCCGCACCACCACCGACTCGCCGATCACCGAGATCTCGCCACTCGCATCGCGGTCGCTCAGTCCCTCACCGTCGACATCGCTCTCGGTCGAATCGCGACGATGACGCGCGGCGATCGCGAGGGCCTGCTCGCGGTCGCGCTTGACCTGGTCGCGCATGCGTTTCGGCATCGCGGCGAGGATCTCGTCGGGGATGTCCTCACCGGTCTCGGCTGCCTTGCGGCTGATCTTCGCGAGCTGGCGGATGTACGTGCCTTGCTCGATCTGTCGCAGCGTGCGCCGCCAGTACGAGTTGTACGAGCCGAACTTCTGCTGGAGCGTGGCGTACCGGTAGCGCAGACCCGTGTTGCGGATCTGGATCTGCATCAGCTCGCGGATCCGGCGCTCGACGTCGTTGTGAAGATGCGCCGGGGCCTGCTTCTGCAGCCCCAGAAAGAACTGCTCGTAGAGCGACTTGAGCCGCTCCATCGTCTTGTCGATGTAGTCGAGGACCTCCTCGACGTCGACTGCTTCGGCCTTCGTAGCCACGTTCTCCAAGGATACCAGTTCTGCTATAGCGTCGGCGGCGGTTCGTGTCGGTCCTGTACTTCCTCCTCCTCGTCGGTGTTCTCGTGCTGATCCACGAGATGGGGCACTTCGTCGCCGCCAAGCTGCTCGACGTGCGGGTGCTCCGGTTCTCGATCGGCTACGGCCGCGCGCTCGTCCGGGTCAAGCTGGGGGAAACCGAGTACCAGATCGGCGCATTTCCGCTCGGTGGCTACGTCCGCATCCTCGGCGTCGAGAGCGCGCCCGACGAGGCCGGCAACCGCGCCGACGTCGGCCGCAGCTTCGCGAGCCGGCCGCTGTGGCAGCGCCTCGTCATCGTGCTGGCAGGTCCTGCGGCGAACCTCCTGCTCCCCGTGATCATCTACTTCGTCCTGTTCGCCGGCCACACCACCCTTCCCGCCGCCGTGATCGGCGACGTCCTCGACGGAGGCGCCGCCGCCCGCGCTGGCCTCGAGCCGGGCGATCGGGTCCTCGAGATCGATGGTCGCGCGGTGCGCTACTGGGAAGAGATCGAGAGTGCGGTCCGTTCGTCGCCCGGCAAGGAGCTTCATCTCCGAATCTCTCGCAGCGGCAAGGTGTTCGAGCGTTACCTGACCCCGATCGAGGACACCGTGCGCCGCCGTGATGGTCAGGTCCAGAGCCAGGGCAGGGTCGGCATCACGCACGCCCCGTTCGTCCCGCTCGTCGGGGTGATCGATGGTGCGTCGCCCGCGGCCGGCGCCGGCCTGCGCACCGGCGACCTGATCATCAGCGTCGACGGGCAGGCGGTGCGCAACTGGCGCGACGTGCAGCGCCAGCTCGGCAAGTTCGCGCGGCGCACCTCGATCGTCTACTTCCGCGGCACCGAGGTCCCGGGCGTGCCGCAGATCGAGTTGCTTGGCGCCGGCTTCGCCGATCTCGTCCCCGAGACCCAGGTCGATGCCACGCTCAAGCGGCAGACCTACACCGGCCTCGAGCACGCCGAGATGTTCATCGCGCACGTCGACGCCGGCTCGCCGGCCGATAGCGCCGGCGTGCGCCCGGGCGACCTTGTCGTAGCTCTCGACGACAAACCGGTCGCGCACTGGATGGATCTCGACCAGCGCCTGCAGGCCGAGCCCGACAAGACGTTCAAGCTGACCTGGCGCCGCGCCGGTGTGGGCAACGCGCCCGCGACCACGCTGACCGCGGAGGTCACGCAGGTGTGGCGCAAGCAATTCGACGAGTACGAACACACGGTGTCGCGCCTCGTGTTCGGGGCGCGCAACGATGTGGATCGCGGCACCGGGGCGATGGTGGCGATCGAGGGCCGCGTCGGCTACGCGATCGGCAAGGCCTTCCAGCGCACCGGCGAGACCATCACGACCATGGCCCACGGCTTCTTGCAGATGACGATCGGTGGTCCGTTCACGATGTACCGGGCGGCCTCGGTCTCCGGCAACCAGGGCTGGGACAGCTTCCTCCTCATGCTCGCGCTGGTCAGCGTCAACCTCGGCCTCATCAACTTGCTCCCGATTCCGATGCTCGACGGCGGCCACCTGCTCGTGTTCTTTCTGGAAGGTGTTCGCCGCAAGCCGCTGACGATCAGGCAACGCGAGCGGATCCAGCTCGCCGGCCTGATCCTGATCGGCCTGATCACCATCCTCGCGATCCGCAACGACGTCATGCGGTTCTTCTTCCCGTGAAGGTCCTCGGCCTCGATACCTCGACGTTGACGTCGGGCATCGCCGTCGTGGATGACGACAAGATCCTCGCCGAGGCGCGGCACGACGCGAGCGCGCACAAGTCAGATCTGCTGGTCGCGATCGACGACGTCTGCAAGCGCGCGGGCGTGGCTCCGCTGGAGATCGATGCGGTCGCGGTCGGCGCCGGACCTGGATCGTTCACCGGCCTGCGCATCGGCATGGCCACGGCGAAGGGCATCGCATTCGCGACGGGAACGCCGCTGTGGGCGGTGTCATCGCTCGCGGCACTTGCCTCCGATGGAAGGTCCGCGCTCGTCTCGCCCGGCGTCATCGTGGCGGCCCTCGACGCGCGCAAGGGCGAGATCTATGCGGGTTGTTACCGCGTGCGCCTGGAGAGCCCGAACGTCGAGTTGATCGGTGACGAGCGCGTGCTCGCACCGAGTGCGCTCGCCGCGTGGGTCGCCGAGATCTCCGAAGACCCGCACACGAAGTACGTCGGCGATGCGCTCGCCGCGTATCGCGACGCTCTTGCACCACTCGCCGGCGCCTGGCTCGAACCCACGACACCCTCCGGGGCGGCGGTCGCGCGCGTCGCCCTCGCCGGAGCGCGCGTCGACGTGGTCACGGGCGGTGCGCCGACCTATATTCGCAAGGCCGAGGCCGAGGTCATGTACCCCGATGGTGTACCGGGCGCGTTGCGGCGCCGCGATCCGTGAACCGGTGCTAGGCTAGAGCTGCCTGCCGGACCGCAGGCGGAGGCTGCGTGAGCACACAGACCGAGGTCTCGAAGGAAACCCTCCTCGCAGAGCTGACCGCAGAGCACCGACGACTCGACGAGCAGGTGCAGGTGCTGGAGCGACGACGCTCGCTGACCCCCGCGGAGCAGGCGGAGATCAGCCGCCTGAAGAAGCAGAAGTTGCTGACCAAGGATCGGATCGCCAGACTGGCGTAGTGCAGCTGACGCCCGAACAGATCGAGAAGATGCGGGCGATCGGCCTGCGCCTCGATCGGGCCGGCACGTTCTGGCAGGAGGGTGCGCCCGTCACCCATGCCCGCCTGCGCCAGGCGCTGCTGCGCTGGCTCGATGTCCGCGCCGACGGCAAGGACATCGTCAAGCTCGACGACAAGCGCTACGCGTACGTCGACGTCGAGGACGCTCACCTCCGCGCGCTCTCGGCGCGGTGGGACGGCGATCGTGCAACCATTCTGTGGGACGACGATCAGGAGGAAGAGCTCGCCTACGACTCGCTGCGCCAGGCGGATGACCACGCCCTGTATGCCCGTGCGCGCGGCAACCTGCGCGGCCGGATCGCGGGGCCCGCGTACCACGCGATCGTGGAACGCATCGTCGATGCCCCCTCGGGCTTCGCGCTCGACGCGGCGGGTCAACGCTGGCCGATCCGAAACGGCTCGTGATCGTCACCGTCCGGCCATGCGGGCGGAGCGCTGCCGCCACATCGCCTTGCCATCCTGTGCGGGACAGGAGGTCAGCATGTGGAGATACCTTCGCAAACGGCGGGCCCTCGCGAGCTACCGCACGACCCTGTTCAAGCACCTGCGGCAGACCTACGGCCGCAAGCTCCACTACTCGACGGACGAGGTCCGCGACGGTGTCGCGGCGATGAGCCTGTCCAACGAGTTCGCCTGTTACGCGCTCGGGATGTTCTGCGACCGGGCGGCGTTCGATGCGTTCCACGCCGCCTCCGGGGAGCTCTGCGACTACGGCACGATGCGCAGCGAGGTGTTCGCGCACGTCGCAGACGTGCCCTTCATTCACGGTGCACAGTTCGATGCCGGCTGCACGCACCACGGGCACGACGCGGGGGCTCACCACGATTTCGGCGCACACCACGATGTGGGCGGGTTCGAGAGCGGCTTCGATAGCGGAAGCCACCACTGAGCATCACGGCAACGGTGCTTGCGGTCGGCCCGGCCGCTATCCCCCGCGAGCATACGTTAGAGTCGGCGCATGCCGTTCTCGGCGGAGTTTCGCTGCATCGCCGGCTGTGCCGGTGGGTTCCCCCTCGATCAGGTCATCTACCGCTGCCCGAGCTGCGGTGAGCTGCTCGAGGTCGTCCACGATCAGGCCGCGCTGCGCGAGCGTTCGGCCGCCGAGTGGAAGCGGCTGTTCGCGGAGCGCTGGGGCAACGCGAACGCCGACGAACCGTGGGGCAGTGGCGTGTGGGGCAAGCACGAGTGGATCGCACCGCAGCTCGCGGCGCGGAACATCGTGTCGATGCGCGAAGGCGCGACGCACCTGACGCCGATCCCGAGGTTCGCCGCAGACCTCGGACTCGGCGACGTGCGCGTCAAGCAGTGCGGCACCTCCCACTCGGGGTCATTCAAGGACCTCGGGATGACGGTGCTGGTGTCGATGGTCAAGCAGATGGTCGCGAACGGGCAGCAGCTGCGCGCGGTCGCGTGCGCGTCGACCGGCGATACGTCGGCCGCGCTCGCCGCCTACGCGTCCGCGGCGAACCTCCGCTCCGTCGTGATCCTGCCGCGCGGGAAGATCTCGACGGCGCAGCTCGTGCAACCGCTCGCCGCGGGTTCGCTCGTGCTCGCGATCGATACGGACTTCGATGGCTGCATGCGCATCGTCCAGGAGCTCGCCGACAAGGAGGGTGTGTACCTCGCGAACTCGATGAACTCGCTGCGCCTCGAGGGTCAGAAGACCGTGGCGATCGAGCTCGCGCAGCAGCTCGGCTGGAACGTTCCCGACTGGGTCATCATCCCCGGCGGTAACCTCGGCAACGTCAGCGCGCTCGGCGCGGGGTTCGAGATGCTGCTCGCCCTCGGCCTCGTCACGAAGCGCCCGCGGATCTGCGTGGCGCAGGCAGCGCACGCGAGCCCGCTGTACGCGAGCTACCGGGCCGGCTGGGCCGACCTCGCGCCCGTGAAGGCGAAGACCACGCTCGCCTCCGCGATCCAGATCGGCAACCCGGTCAGCTTCAAGAAGGCGGTGCGTGCGCTGCGCGCGTTCGAGGGCGTGGTCGAGTCGGCCAGCGAGGCGGAGCTCGCGGACGCATCGGCGCACGCCGATCGCGATGGTCTGTTCACGTGCCCGCACACCGGCGTGGCCCTCGCCGCGCTGACCAAGCTGGCGGGGCGGGGCGAGGTCACGCGGGACCACCGGGTGGTCGTGATCTCCACCGCCAGCGGCCTCAAGTTCGCAGACTTCAAGGTCGGCTACCACGAGGCGAGGCTCACCGACGTGCCATCCCCGCGGTATCGCAACGTTCCCATCGAGCTGCCCGAGCGCTACGACGCCGTTCGGGACGCCCTTCATCGCGGCCTCGACGCCCCCACCACCGCCGTGCGAGACTTGTCGGGATGAAGTTCGCGGAGTCGGCTGGTATGCGCACAGCTCTCGTCCTGTCCACGCTCGCCACCGGAGCGATGCTCGTGCTCGCGTGGCCGTGCGCTGCCGCGGAGAAGGCCGCGCCGCGCGAGCCCGTGCGCGCGATGCACGGCTGTGGCGCGCGTGCGCCGAAGGCCGTGCCGCCTCCGGTGCAGACCGAGGATCCGTACGTCGTGACCCTGCGCTCGGCGGGGAACGCACTCGCCGCCTGTGTCGCGGATCATCCCGACGTTCAGGTTCGCCTGGCGATCGATGTCGCCCTCGATGGCCGCGTGTCGAACGTCGAGGTCCGCGCGGTCAGCGATGACCTCGCGAACGTCGACCTCCACATCGTATCGTGCGTGCAGACCGCGGTGTCGTCGCTCCAGTTCCCGGCGGCATCGAATACCAAGCGAATCTCGACGTTTCTGCGCCAGTAGGAATCCGTGGAACCTTTTCGGTCCCCGCGGGTGATACGCGGTAACCGATGCCCGCGGCCGCCGCTGCCCGTCCGTCCCCGCCGCTCGACGAGCTGACGCTCCGTCGCGCGCAGCGCGGCGACGAGCGCGCGTGGCGCGATCTGATCGAGCGCTACCAGCGCCCCGTGCACGCGCTGATCTGGCGGCTGCTCGGGGGGCGCGCGAAGCACCGCGCCGAGGACCTGGCGCAGGAGACGTTCGTCCGCGTCCTGCGCGCGCTGCCAACCTTCGACCCGGCGGGGCGCGCATCGCTCTCCACGTGGATGCTGACGATCGCGACACGGCTGACGCTCAACGAGCTACGCCGACCCGAGCACGTGGCGCTCCACGTGGACCCGCCCGCCGACGATCGCTCGGATGCAGCGTCGGAGCGACAGCGCCTGGGTGCCGCGATCGCGCTGGGCGTGGGCGCGCTCCCCGAGGCGCAGCGCGCCGTGTTCGTGCTGCGCGAGTACCACGAGCTCGACTACCAGGACATCGCGACCGTGCTCGAGCTCGACCTCGGCACGGTGAAGTCGCGCCTCGCCCGCGCGCGTTCGGCGCTGCGCGCGCACCTCGGAGACCCTCATGCGTGACGACGACGATGTTCTCGCCGACTACGATCTCAGCGCGTGGGAGGCCCCACCGCCGAGCCCCGGTCTGGCCGACGTGGTGATCGCGCGCGCGAAGCAGGGGGCGCCCGTCGTCGCCGCCGACCACCCCGTCGAGAAGCCCGTGCGCAGGTGGTGGATCGGAGCCGCGATCACGATCGGGATCGCGGCGGCCCTCGCGTTCGCGCTGTGGGGCACCCAGCGCGCGCCGAAGGACGGCGCCGGTGACGTGGTCGCGGCGCACGCGCAGCTCGTCGAGCTCGGGCGCTCGAGCGCGCAGCTCGATCCGGGCACGGAGCTGCACTGGCGGCGCGACAAGCATCGCGTGACCGTCGCGCAGCCGCGCGGTGCCGCGAGCTGGACGATCCATGGCGACGACGAGTTCGTGATCGATGCCGGCGCCATGGTGGCGTCGGTCGAGGCGTCGGGCGCGAGCCTGCGCGTGGAGGTGACGATGAACGTCTCGGATGCACGGGTGATCGGAGCGAGTGCACTGACCGCGGCCGTGGTCGCGATGGTGACCGTGGTCGTCTACGAAGGGCGCGTGAAGGTCGCCAGTGGCGGGCAGACCGTCACCGTCGAGCCGGGGGCCAGGCTCGAGCTACGCAACCCCGCGCTCGCACCACCGCCGCCGCCGCCGATCTCCGTCGGCGCCTCGCCCGACGTGCTCGCCGAGAAGGACCGGCAGATCGCGGAGCTGCGGCGCCAGCTCGCCGAGGCCAACGGCAAGCAACGCACCACGGTCCCGGCGAAGTGCGACGAGGTGTCGTGCGTGCTGAACGGCGACGACGCGGCGTGTTGCCAGAAGTTCAAGAAGACGCCGAAGCCACCACCGCCCGCGGCCGCGAGCTGCGACGCCGCGGCGCTGGCGAAGACGGGCGACGACCACTTCGCCGCGGGCCGGTTCGCGGGGGCGCTCGCCTCGTACGAGCAGGCGGTGAAGTGCAAGCCGGAGGTCGCGACGCTGCGCAAGGGAGCGATGGCCGCGTGTCGCTCGAAGAACGCGGCGAAGGCGCGCGTCATGATCGGCAAGCTCGCGCCCGATCAGCGGTCCGCCGTGCTGCAGATCTGCGTGCGCGAGGGCATCGATGTCTCGCCACCATCGTGCGATGCGGAGGCGCTGCGCACCAAGGGCGAGGAAGCGCTCCAGATCGGCATGGATGCGGCCGCGCTGGGAAACTTCGAGGCGTCGCTCGCGTGCAAACAAGACGCTTCGACGGAGCGGCTCGCGTTCATGGCGGCATGCCGGGCGAAGAACCCAGACAGTGCGAGGCGTCACTACGCGCGGCTGCCGCGGTCGACGACGAGCGGGATCCTCCAGATCTGCGTCCGCAACGGCATCACCGAGGACGTGATGCGGGGGCGGTAACACGGAATGACGAAACACCTCCGATAGATGATATTCACGCTGGATGCGCTCGGCCCTCTCCGTTCTCCTCGTGTTCTGCGCGTGCGGCGACGACGGCCCGAAGCCGCCCGATAGCGCGGTCTCGACCGAGCTCTGCAACTACGTTCCGCTGACCGGCACGGCGCGCGCGGGCGGCACGGTCACCGCCGGAGCGCTGATGGCGGGCGCCGCCGAGAACCTGCTCGACGTTCCGGTCGGCACCGCGCTCGGCGGGTACACCGGGCGCGCAGGCTTCATCAGCTCCGCGGGCTCGGTCGATGCGCGCAAGGTGAAGACGTCGGGGACGTTCAACCCGTCGATCGGCGTCGAGTCCGCGCCGCGCGTGAAGGCGCTCGCGCTGTCGGCCGGCGGCGAGACGGTGGTGCTCATCAAGCTCGATGCGATCTTCGCATACGAGGGCATGCTGTTCGATCTCGAGCAGCGCCTCGGCGCAGACTTCGCCGGCAAGGTCATCATCGCCACGTCGCACTCGCACTCCGCCTGGGCGCAGTTCACGGGCCACGGTCCACTCAAGCTCGGCTCGGGCCAGCTGCGCGACGTGGTCTACAAGCGCTTCCTCGATGCGTGCGAGACCACCGCGCGCCAGGCGCTCGCGGCGCGTGTCGCGGCGAAGCTCGGCGTGTTCTCGACGACGGCGTTCGACCCCACGAACCAGATCAACCGCGATCGCCGCGGCGAGAACGACATGTTGCCGGGTGGCAACAAGAAGGACGATCACATGTTCCTCCTGCGCGTCGATTCGACCGCGGGCGCACCCATCGCGATCGTGCCGATCTTCGGTCAGCACCCAACCCTCAACGGCGAGGACAACCCGTTCGCGTCGAGCGATGCGGTCGGTGCGCTCGAGCGCACGCTGAACGAGCAGTTCGATACGCCCGTCGTCGTGATGCACCTGCAGAGCGCGGGTGCGGACGTCTCGGCCGTCGGCCACGGTGGACTCGACTGCAACGTGCACCCCGGCAAGTCGAGCGATCCCTGCTTCAGCTGGACCGGCGAGGAAGGGCATGGCCGCGCGGCGGCCACCGAGCTGATGGCCGCGTGGACCTCGGCGGGCACGGCGATGAAGGACTCGATCGAGCTCGAGATGCTGACGCGCTCGGTCGAGACCGGGCCGTATCCGGAGACCTACTCGATCCGCGATGGCGCGCTGACGTACGCGCCGTTCGACATCAATCGCCTTCCCGATGGCGTGGTCTCCGAAGGTGGCGCGCTCGCGTCGCCGATCGACGAATACAACGCGCCCGTCGGCGCGGCGCTGTGCGAGAAGGCGGATCCCATGTTCCCTGCCGCGGCGATCCCCGGCACCGAGGGCATCTTGCCGTACGGCTCGTGCCTCCGCCTCGATGTGGCGGGTGGCATCCTCGGCCCGATCTTCAACATCAACTTCGGCGTCGATGAGACGCACCCGGTGTGCGAGACAACGCGCACGACGGTGAGCGCGCTGCGCATCGGTGACTACGTGCTCGGCACGATGCCGGGCGAGCTCAGCGTGTTGCTCGCGGGTCGCGTGCGCCAGCTCTCCCCGATCCCCGACAAGACGATCGTCGTGGGTTACGCGCAGGGTCATATCGGCTACATGCTGCGGCCCGAGGACTGGGTACTCGGTGGCTACGAGCCGAGCGTCACGTTCGGCGGGCCGCTCGAGGCGGAGCTCGTCGCGGAGAGGCTCGCGCGGCTGCTGCCGCTCGCGATGACGCCGATGCGCGAGGACGGCACGACCGATGGCACCACGCGCGTCGCGACCGCGACCATCACCGATGATCTCGAGAAGGATGAACCCGCGCAGATGCGCGGCACGGTGCCCGCCACGGTCCCGGCGCTCGTCTACGCCCGCACCGGAACCCCGACGCAGGCGCAGCCTGTCGCGACGGTGCCGCGGATCTCCGGCGTCGCGACGTTCACCTGGATCGGCGATGACCCGATGACCAAGACTCCGAGAGTCACGCTGCAGAAGGAGACCGCGACCGCCGGGGTGTACGCGAACGTCACGCGCCGCAGTGGTCGCCCCGTCGAGGACATGGAGATCGTGCTCGCGTACTCGCCGTCGCCGCTGCAGCGCTCGGGACCGCAGACGCACTTCTGGGTCGCGGAGTGGCAAGCGGTGCCGTGGCTCGGCATGACTGGCCTCGATACGCTGAGCGATCGCGGCGGCCTGCCGCTCGGCAACTATCGGTTCCACGTCGAAGGTGCCGGCTGGATGCTCGAGTCGTCTCCGTTCGCCGTGATCGGGGGCGGCGTGATCCTCGCCCAGCCCACGCGCACCGGCGGCAACGTGCGCACCGTGGTGTCGTGGTACGCGCCCAAGGGCTGGCGGCTGCTGGACATGGCGACGAGCTCCAACACGCCGGTGCCGGTGAGAAGTCAGCAGGTCAGCGTGGAGCTCCTGACGGCGGCGGATGTGGTCCTGTCGGCGCAGAACCTCAATACCGACGGCTCCGGAGTCGTCCAGGTCCCCGACAACGCGGCTGCGACGAAGGTCCGGGTCTACGACCGGTTCGGGAACTCGTCGATCATCGCACTCCCGTAGTGGGCACAGGTGTGAACGGCCGGCGAGCCGACCCCCACCCCGCTTTAGTAGTTTCAGTCAGTTACCTGCGGAGGCGGGCTGGTCTCCCGGTTGCAACTTCCCCTGCCGTGCGCGCGCTCGTCCTCCTCGCCCTGCTTGTCGGCCCCCAGGTTGCCGGCTGCGCCACCAGCTCGGCGGAGGCCGAAGCCACCGTGTCGACCACCCAGCAGGTCCAGAGCGTGTCGCTCGATGGCGGCCGCGGCCTGCCGCTCGCATCGCTGCGCGCGGTGCTCGCCACGCACCGCGGCGACCAGCTCGACGCGAATCGCCTCGTCACGGATCGCTCGGCCCTCGAAGCCCAGCTCGCCCAGCTCGGGTACTTCGAGGCGCGCGTCGAGCCGGCAACCGTGACGTTCTCCTCGTCGGGCGGCGCCTACATCACCTTCTCGATCGTCGCGGGTCGTGTCTATCGCTTCGGCGCCGTGACCGTGAAGGGCGCGTCCCCGAAGGACGCCGTGGTCACCCTGGCGACCGGCGACGACGCGCTCGCCGAGCGCATCGAGCGCGCGCGGCAGACCCTCGCGGACAACCTCGAGCGCCACGGCAAGCCGGCGAACGTGAGTGTGGCGCTGCGGCCCGACCGAGCCTCCGCCACGGTCGACGTCGAGCTGACAAGTCGCTAAGCCCGCGGCCGAGGGCTATGCTGGCGCCGTGGCTGTGGACCAGACCATGCCGGCGCTGTTTGCGTCGGAAGGCGGTGGCGACGGGACGGACGAGGGATACACCCCCCTCGCTCAGCTCGGCGCGGGGCCGGATGGGACAGCCGTGCTCGCGCGCAAGGGCGAGCGGCTGGTCGAGCTCCACCAGCTGAGCTTCGGGAGCGGCTCGCAGCGCTGGCTCGCGCTCGACCACCGGCTGCGCGTGCTCGCCGACCTCGACCAACCCTCGATCCGCACCGTCCTCGCGCTCGATCTCGAGCCGCCGACCTGCGTGCTGGAGGGCGACAGCTTCCCGCCGCTCGCCGAGCTGATGGAGCAGAGCTCGGTGGATCTGACGCGGGTGTTGCGCATCCTCGTCGAGCTCGCACGTGCGCTGGCCGCTGCACATCGGGTCGGCGTGGTGCACGGCAGGTTGCATCCCTGGGCGATCGTGGTGGGGCCCAGCGATCGGCCGCGGTTCGAGCTCACGGGTCTCCAGACGCGCATCAACCATCACCCGTGGGTGGAGCGTTGCTTCACCACGGATGCCGCGGACGTGTTCGCGCTGGGAAAGCTCCTCGAGCTGTTCACGGTCACGGCGGGGCGCTCGCCCGACGAGGTGGTGGTCACGCTGATCGAGCAGCTCACGGATCCGGATCCGGATGCACGACCGTCGATGAACGACGCGGTGCGCTTGCTCCACCAGGCCGCCTCCGGTGCGCGCGGTCGACCGACCCTCCAGGACGACGAGGAGAGCCGTCCGTTGCGCCCCGGGCTCAACGTCCGGATCGGGCGATTCGAGCTGTCGCGTCAGCTCGGCGCCGGCGCGATGGGCGAGGTCTGGCAAGCCCACGATACGAGCGGCGGTGACGACGTCGCGATCAAGATCCTGCGGCCCGAGATCGCGAAGGACCCCGAGCTGCTGCGCCGGTTCCGCAAGGAAGCGCGCGTGCTCTCGAAGGTCGGCAGTCCGCACATCGCGAACTTCATCGACCTCAACGAGGACCGCGGGCTGCACTACCTGGTGCTCGAGCTGGTCGCGGGCGGATCTGTCGGCGCGGCCCTGAAGAAGGCGGGCAAGCTGCCCGAGCGACTCGCGCTCGGGATCGCCGGTGATGCGTGTCGCGCGCTCGCCGAGCCGCACCGCCTCGGGATCGTCCATCGTGACCTCAAGCCCGACAACATGATGTTCGTACGCGCGGGCATCGAGCTGGAGGCGGCGCCGGTCGGGCAGCTGATCAAGCTCGGTGATTTCGGCATCGCGCGCATCGCCGAGGAAGCGGCGGGGCAGGACTCGGCCGAGGGCGCCACGCGCGAGGGCGCGGTGCTCGGAACGCCCGAGTACATGGCGCCCGAGCAGTGCCAGGGCGCGCAGGTCACGCCGGCGACGGATGTCTACGCACTCGGCTGCTGTCTGTTCACCCTGATCGCCGGGCGGCCTCCGTTCCCGGTCGCTCTCGACAACCCGATGGGCGTGATCCTCCAGCACCTGCGCGAGGCCCCGCCGCGGCTCGACGCGATCAACCCGGAGGCGTCTCCGGCGGTCGCGGATCTCGTCGCGAAGTGTCTCGAGAAGGATCCGCGCAACCGGCCCGCTGATGCGGCCGAGGTGCTGACCACGATCGAGCAGATGTGCAACGGCGTGGCGGCCCTGATCACCGCGCATCCCGCACCGCCCGTGCATCGCGAGGGGCGGATCGTCACGTACACGTTCGAGTGGGAGCTACAGAGCTCGCCCGATCAACTGTGGCCGTACGTGTCGAACACCGAGAAGATGAATCGCGCCGCGGGGCTGCCGCCGGTGCGCTTCGAGATCGAGTCGGTGAAGAGCGATGCGCGCGTGCCATCGGGCCCGAGCACGACCGGGCATCAACGCGTCGCCGGTCTCGCGATGAAGTGGAAGGAGCACCCCTACGAGTGGATCGAGGGGAGTCGGCATGTCGTGCTGCGCGTGTTCAGTGGTGGACCGTTGCGCTGGTACGTCGCCGAGGTCCAGCTCGAGCGGCTCGCGGGCGGGGGGACCAAGCTGCGCAACATCATCAAGATGGAGCCGCGGAACTTCTTCACGAAGATGCTCTCGAAGTTCGAGATCGGCTGGAAGTACAAGCGCAACCTGACCAGGGTCTATCAGCGGCTCGATCGCATCCTCGCGGCTGGCCCCATCACCGAGATCGATCCGCTCGAGCCGGAGATCGTGCTGACGTCGGCGGCGAAGCAGCGCATCGAGCGTGTGGTGGCGACGTTGCACGAGGCCGGCCTCGAGACCCGCTCGGTGGATGCCTTGGGCTCGTACCTGTCGCGCGCGTCGGATCAAGACGTGGCGCGGATCCGTCCGCTCGAGCTCGCGGCGAAGTTCGCGGTGCCCGAGGAGGCGATGATCGAGGTCGCGCTGCACGCGGCGAAGCTCGGCCTGCTCGGAATGGTGTGGGACGTGATCTGCCCCTCGTGCAAGATCCCGTCGACGGTCGTCGAGTCGCTCGCGAAGATCGAGGAGCACGGCACCTGCAAGACCTGCAACATCGGGTTCGGCGTCGACTTCAGCCGCGCGATCGAGCTCGCGTTCCGCGCCGCACCCGAGGTCCGCGAGGTCGAGACCCGCACGTTCTGCATCGGTGGCCCGGCGCACTTCCCGCACGTCGCCGCGCAGGTCCGCCTCGCGCCCGGTGAGCGGTTCGCGCTGCCCCTCGCGCTCGGCGCCGGCTACTACCTGTTGCGCAGCCCGCAGCTGTCCCGCCAGCACGAGCTCCGCGTCACGGCCCAGGGCGGCGTGCGGCGTCTCGACGTGATCCTCGGATCTCCCACGGACGTCGCCACGTTGACCGCAGGCGATCAGCTGCTGACGCTCGTCAATCCCGAGCAGCGCGAGGTGGTGATCCGCGTCGAGCGCGCCGGTGATCGGGCGTTCGCGCTGACCGCGGCGCGCGTGATGGCATGCGCCGCGTTTCGGGATCTGTTCCCCGATCAGTCGCTCGCGCCGGGCCGGCTGATGGCGATCACCCAGGCGTCGCTGCTCGTCGCGCAGGTCGACGACGCCCAGACGCTGTTCCGCGATCTCGGCGACAGCAAGGCGTTCCCCGTGGCGGCGCGGTTCTACGAGCTGGTCGGCATGCTCGCGAAGGAGTACGGCGGCGGCTTGATCAAGATCTTCGGTGGGCTCGCGATCGCGGGCTTCGAGCGGCCGATGCAGGCGGTCGAGGCCGCGCTCGCGCTGCAGTCCGCGATCGACAAGGACATCGTGACCGCCGGCCTCAAGTGCCGGGTCGCCGTGCACCGCGGGCCGATGATGGCGCTGAGCCAGGGCGGTCGACTCGACTACTTCGGACAGAACGTCGAGCTCGCACTCGCGGTGGCCGCCGCGACGCCGCCGCTGGTCATCGGCATCACCCAGGCGGTGGCGCAGGACGAGGGTGTGGCCGAGCGCCTGCAGACCACACCCGATCAGCTGGGAATGCAGCCGCTTGCGGGCGGGAGCTGGGTGCTCCAGGTCCGTGCGCGTCGGGCCGATGCACGCGCCCTGCCGGCGATTTCCGAGACCGGCGCGACGATCGTGCAATAAGTCGCCGGGTCCCGGTGTCGTTGGAGCATGCGCACCGTCGTCGCGTTCACCGCCACGGTTCTGATCGCAGCTCCCGCTGCCTGGCACGCCCTCGGTGCCGACATCCAGACAGATGGCCCGGCCACACGCCCCAAGAGCAAGACCATGACGGTCGATGGGGTGGAGGTCACGGTCGAGCTCGACCGTGGCGTGCTGATGGCAGGAGGGACCCTCAAGGCCACGCTGGTCGCGACATCGGAGACGCCGAAGAAGATCTCGCTGGACGTCCGCGCCATGGAGGATATGGGCTACGGCGAGGAGCGCGTGGAGAACCCGCCACTGCAGGTGGGTAAGCGCCGGATCACGATCGAGGCGACGCCCGACGGCGGTAAGGCCGTCGAGGTCGCGTTCAAGCTCGGGGCGCGCGGCAAGAAGGGCGTGGTCAACTGGTACGATCTCGAGGTCTCGAAGGCGGGCTCGAAGCGAGGCCAGGAGGACGATGTGGCGCGGATCGGCGCCGCGACCTGGAGCGGCAACAGCTACCCCATCGCGATCGAGCTGCCCAAGGTGATTTCGGCGACCAAGCCGTTCACCGTCGCTGTCCGCGTCACGAATACGACGAAGAAGCCGATCGATTGGTTCGAGGTCGACCTCGGCGGCCGCTCGCTCAGCTACGGGGGGCTCGAGGGCGCCCTGTACGCACACACCGACGATGACCCGTACGAGGTCACGCGCGCTGCCGATGACTACACCGACGAGCCGCTCGGGCCCGGTCAGGCGCGGGTCGCCACGTTCACGGTGACCCCCGATGGCACGACGCCGATCAAGGACTTCACGCTGGTCGCGCACGCGCACGGTTCGGGCGGCGGTGCGATGGACGTCCTGACGTTCAAGCCGACCGAGACGCCGCCGCCGGCCGTTGCGACGAAGTGATGCGCGGGTCCGGACCAACCCGGATGCTCGGCGGTGTCGCCGCCGGCCTCCTCGCGAGTGCCATCATCGTGGCGATCGGCGGCCTCGCGCGCGGCACCGTGCGCCCGACGACGAAGCTGGTCGCCGAGGATGCGAGTGCGCCGCTGTCGCGGATCGCGATCCACTACGCGCCGGGCAACGACCGGGTGGCGCTGCCGGTCTGGCGTGATCTGTTCACCACGCTGCCGGCGAGCGTTCGCGTCGAGGTGGAGGTCGCGGCCTCCGCCGACTTCGAGCGCCTGCTGCGCAAGCTGCGCTCCGCGGAGACGCCAAACCTCGAGAGGCTGCACATGGTCGTCGTCGGCGCGCCGATCACGACGTGGTCGCGCGACCGCTACGCAGCGCTCGTCGACGACGACGGTCACGGCTCGATCCTCGCGCCGCCTCGCATCGAGACGCTGTTCCAGAAGCGCGCCGGCGACGCGAGCTCACC